>JBEELT010000009.1:0-28873 GCA_041167995.1 Verrucomicrobiota bacterium
GACGAGGCGCTCACCGATCGGGAGCAGTTCATTGCCGAGGGCGGCCACCTGGTTCCACTGCACGGCGAGGCTGGCGGCACCGGCGGCCAGTTCGAGGTCGGACGAGGCGAGCAGGGTCTTCAGGGCCTGGGTGTCGGCGACCGGGGCGGTGCGACGTTCGGTGAACTCGCGCAGGACGACCTTGGCGACGGCAACATTGCTGCCTTTGGCGGTGGCGGCCAGCACGCGGGCGATGCCTTCGGGTTGGTTGGCAGTCGCCACGGCGGCCGCGAGCGAGCGGGCGAACTCCACGACTTCCTTGGAGGCGACGGAACCGGCGAGGAGGCCTTCGAGGGTCGGGACGGGGTTGGACGAGGCGGCGGCGGTGGCGGCGGCCTTGGACCACTCATCGGTGAACCGGGACTGGGCCGAGAGGAGCAGTAGGCCGGCGTCGGCGGTCAACGGGGCGGAGCCCATAGCGCGGAGGGCGGCCAGGCGGACGCGGCCATCGGCATCGGCGAGCGCGGCCTCGAAGGCGGCGGTCGGGAGCGCGAGCTTGCCGGACTCGGCGGCGAGGAAGGCGTTCTTGCGCAGGGCGGCTTCCGGCGCGGCGGCGGCGGCGGCGAGCGTCGCGGGGGCGAGTTTGCCGAGACGCTGGAGCGCCCAGAGGGCCTGAATACGGGCCTCGACGGCGGCGCCGGAGGTGAGCAAGGCGGACAGCGGGGGGACGGCGGCGGCCTGCGTGGCGTCATCGCGGTCGAGGAGGACGCGGATGGCGTTGAAGCGGACGACCTTGCTGGGGTGCGTGAACGCGGCGACGAGACCGGCGGCGTCGGTCTTGGCGAGGTCAGGGTGCGTCTGCGTCGGGGCGGCGTCATGCTGGATGCGGTAGATACGGCCGAAATAGTGCTCGCGGTCCGGGCGGACGGAGGCGCCGGACTTGGAGTGCTGGGGGCCGCGGGTGTCGTTGTGCGCGACGACCGGGGTGTAGAAGTCGAGGATGTACATCGCGCCATCGGGGCCGAAGGAGATGTCGATCGGGCAGAACCAGTGGTCGGACGAGCGGAGCCATTCCTTGTTCTCGAGCAAGAGTTCGCCGCGGTAGAACGCGCCATCGAGCACGAGCTTCTCATGGTGGACGATGTCGAGGATGGGCTCGGACATCCACACGGTGCCGTTATATTCCTTGGGCCAGGCGCCCCCTTCGTACACGGCGGCGGCGCAACCGGCGGAGTAATGGCCGACCTGGTCGATCTGCATCAGCGGGGCGCGGTCCGGCAAGTCGGCGCGGGCGACCGGGCGACCGCGGTTGACGGAGTTGAAGGCCTTGGCGGGCGTGCCCGGGGCCTTGGCGAGGATCTGCTCGGGGAGGACGACGTGCTGGATGGGGTTACCATTGGTGGCCTTGCCGTGGTAGAGTTCCATGTCGCTCGTGACCTCATTGCCGAAGCTGTTGCCGCCGAGCGAGGCGACCTGCTCGATGGCGGAGCCATCGGGCTTGAAGCGGAAGGTGCCCGGAGAGAGGCGGGCCATCGGCTCGCCGGTCTTGGCGTGGGTGGCGGTGCCGCCGCCGCCGTTGGAGGCGTAGATCCAGCCGTCGGGGGCGACGATGAAGTGGTTGGCGACGAAGTGGGTGTCGCCCGGGGTGAAGCCGCCATAGAGGAGGACTTCCTGGTCGGCCTTGCCGTCGCCGTTGGTGTCGCGGAGCCAGAAAATCCCCTTCTGCGCGACGACGATCACGCCGTCCTTCCAGATGCAGAAACCAGTGATGAGCTCAAGGCCTTCGTGGAAGACCTGCTTCTGGTCGAGGTTGCCGTCGCCCTTGGAGCTGACGAGGACCGAGATCTTGTCCTGGGCGGGGCGATCATAGAGACCGGGCACCAGCACACCGCCTTCCTTCCAAGGCTCGGCGTTGAGGGTGCGACGACCGTTGGGGTACTCCGGGGTTTCAGCGACCCAGAGGCGGCCACGCTCGTCCCACTGGACGGCAATGGGCTTGTTGACGAGGGGCTCGGCGACGATGGAGGCGGCCTTGAAGCCGGGCTGCAGGCGGAACTGCGCGACGGCGTCGGCGGGACGGCGCGGACCTCCCACGGGGTAACGGAGATCGGCCAGGTCGGCCGGGGTGCAGAGCTCGTCGAAGTCGGCGCGCTTGGCGACCCAGGCGACGCCGCGTTTGAGGAAGGTGTGGATGCTGGCGTGGCGCAGGGTGGCCGCGTCGCCCTGGAGTAGGACGACGGCGCGGTGGGTCGGGGCCTCGAGCACCCAGGACTGCGGCTGGATGTCATAGACGGAGGCGCGGCCGGCCTCGGCCTTGCGGCGAGCGTTGGTGACCTTGGAGGTGAAGGAGGCGGAGAGGACGTAGTTCTTCTCGTTCAGAGCGAGGTCGAAGACGGTGTCATCGTCGACGTCGAAGGTCGACATGCTCTTGACGAGCGGGTGCGCGTCGGAGCGGATATTGAGCATGGTCGTCGCGCGGAACTTCTGGCTCTCGGGCGTCCAGCCGCCGCCGAGGTTGTCGCGGCTCCAGTCGGTCGCGCCACCGGCGATGGCGCCGTGCACGACGACGAGGCCGCGGCCGGACTTGGCGAAGTCAGTCAAGGCCTGCTGGGCGGCGGCGTCATAGGCGGCGAACTTGGATTGATACAGGAGGGCGACGTCCACCGCGGCGAGGTCGGCCGCGAGCGGGGTCGTGGCGCGCTTCACCTGCGCCCCGCCCTGACCGAGGCTGGCGGCGAGGTCGGCGCCGATGGCGTCCTGGTCGCTGACGACCAAGACCCGCAGCGGAGCGGCGGAAAGGGAAGCGACGGCGAGGACCAGGGCCAGACGCAAGAGGTGGCTGAAGCGGGGTAGCATGCCGTCATCAAAGGCCCCTTCCCCGCCCCTACAAGATTTAGCGATACATTCGTCCGCACCCCCCTACTTCCAAACGCACATCGGGGCTAGTCCGCCCCCCCGGAGCCGACCCGGAAGTGCGACGGCGCGAACCCCGTACTTTTCTTAAAAGCCGAGGAGAAACTGTTGCCATTGGCGAAGCCGACCTGCTGGGCGATGGCCGCGAGCTTGACGTCCGTCTCGCTGATCAGCCGGACTGCCTGCTGGATGCGCAGGTGGGTCAGGTGATTCATGGGGGTTCGACCGATTTCCTTGAGGCAGAGCCGCCGAAGGTGCTCAAAACTAAGCCCAGATTCGCGGGCGAGCGCTTGGCTGTCCCAGGGATGTCCCAGCCGGGACTGGACCTTGTCCCAGAGGCCCTCGATCCGGGCGTCGCCGCGGAAACCGCCCGCAAAGCCACGGACATAGTCGTAGATAAGTTCCACCCACTGGTGCTGGCGGCGGGACAGGCTGTCGGCCTTCTGCTCGGCGATCAGACCACGGATGGCGGCGAGCAGGGGCTCCCCGGCGAAAACGGCGAGCACGGGGGAATTGGCCCGGAAGATGGTCCGCGAACGGACGCCCGGCGCGAAACGCACCCAGCAAAAATCCCAGCGACGGCCCTGGCCGATACGGAAGGAGTTGCGGAGCCCCGCCGGCTGCAGGCAGGCCTGACCGGCCGCCAGGGTCCTCCAACGACCATCGACCAGCACCTGGCCCTGACCGGCGAAACAGGCCATGAAGAAGGCGCCGCTCTGGTGGGTGCGCACGACCTCGTAGGGCGCGACCATCTCGCCGACGCCCACATGGTCGATCTCGAAGAGGTCCAGTTCACGGCAACGGCCGGCGCCCTGGACCCACGGCCGGTCGTCGCGGTAGGCCGCCGAGACCAACACGGTCCGGCGCGACCGCGGGTTCTCGATGTCCGTTTCGGAATGACGGAGTTGCGTCTGGTTGTAATGATTTGGTTCGCTCTTGCGGGCCACGCGACTTGCCTAGGCCTTGTCGCTCTTGGGCGCAACCCTCACCTCACCCAATCTTCCCTCAACACACCATGCCCAACCCCTGGACCGGAAAAGGAAACCCTTACACCCGCACCGAAGTCATCGAGCGCCTGCGCGACACGATATCCAAGGGGAAGGCCATCATCGCGGCCGGCGCCGGCACGGGCATCAGCGCCAAGTTCATCGAGCGCGGCGGTGCTGACCTGGTCATCGTCTACAACTCCGGCCGCTTCCGCATGGCCGGCCACGGCTCGACCGCTGGCATGATGGCCTACGGTGACGCCAACGCCGTCGCCATGGAAATCGGCGAGTACGAGGTGCTGCCGGTCGTCGAGGAGATCCCGGTGATCTGCGGCGTCCACGCCACCGACCCCCGCCGCCGCATGTGGCACTGGCTCGGCAAGGTGAAGGACATGGGCTTCTCCGGCATCAACAACTTCCCGACCCACACCATCATCGACGGCAAGTTCCGCCAGATTCTCGAGGAGACCGGCATGAGCGTGAAGAAGGAATTCGAGACCGTCGCCCTCGCCCGCAAGATGGAGATGTTCACCATCGTCTACGTCGGCTCCCCCGAGGAGTCCAAGGCGATGGCCGAGGCCGGTGCGGACGTCATCATCGCCCACGTGGGCACCACGGTCGGCGGCTCCATCGGCGTGACCAACGCCACCATGAGCCTCCCCGAGGCCGCCAAAATCACCCAGGGCATCATCGACGCCGCCAAGTCCGTCCGCAAGGACCTCATCTTCCTCTCGCACGGCGGGCCGATCAACACGCCGGAGGACGCCGCCTTCATCAACGAGCATACCGACACCGACGGTTTCGTCGGCGCCTCCAGCCTCGAGCGCATGGCTGTCGAGCAGTCGCTCACCGACCTGACCAAGCGCTTCAAGCAGATCCCGGTGAAGCGGAAGCACTTCTAAGGCCCCCCGACCATGGCGACGATCGCGGTACTCGGGACGCTTGATTCCAAGGGTGAAGAGCATGCCTTCGTCGCCGGTCTGATCGCCGCCCGCGGGCACCAGGCCCTCCTGATCGACGTCGGTACCGGCGGTCCGGCGACGGTCGTCCCCGCCGTCACGCGCGAGCAGGTCGCTGCGGCCGCTGGCATCGACCTCGTCACCCTCATGGCCCGCCAGGACCGCGGCGAGTGCGTCGTCGCCATGACCAAGGCCGCGCCGGTGATGCTCGCCCAGCTGGCCGCGGCCGGCCGCATCCAAGGCGTCGTCTCGCTCGGTGGCGGCGGCGGCACGGCCATCGCCACGGCCGCGATGCGCGCCCTGCCCCTCGGCTTCCCCAAGCTGATGGTCTCCACGCTGGCCGCTGGTAACGTCGCCCCTTACCTCGGCACGAAGGACATCACGATGATGCCCAGCATCGCCGACGTCGCCGGGCTCAACCGCCTCTCGCGCGTCATCTTCACCCGTGCCGCCGGCGCGATTTGCGGCATGGTCGAGAGCGAGCCCAAGGTCGAAGCCGCCCGCCCGCTGGTCGTGGCCAGCCAGTTCGGCAACACCACCGCGTGCGTCACCGAGGCCAAGAAGGTTCTCGAAGCCGCAGGCTACGAGGTGCTCGTCTTCGCGGCGACAGGCACCGGCGGCCGCATCATGGAATCCGTCATCGAGAGCGGCATCGTCTCCGGCGTACTCGACGTGACCACGACCGAGTGGGCCGACGAATTAGTCGGCGGCGCCCTGAACGCCGGCCCCGATCGCATGGACGCGGCGGCCAAGGCCAACGTGCCGGTCGTCGTCGCCCCCGGCTGCCTCGACATGGTCAACTTCGGCGAGCAGTCCTCCATCCCCGCCAAGTTCGCTGGTCGCACCTTCTACGTGCATAACCCCCAAGTGACACTCATGCGCACCGACGCCGCGGAATCCGCCGAGCTCGGGCGGATCGTGGCGCGCAAGGCCAACGCCTACCGGGCCGGCGCGACCATCCTGATCCCGACCCAGGCGATCAGCGTGATCAGCGCCCCAGGCAAGGCTTTCCATGACGCCGCGGCCGACCAGGCCCTGTTCGGCGCCCTAAAGCAGCATGCCCAGGTACCTGTGCAGGAGTTTGCGCTGGAGATCAACGACCCGGCCTTCGCCCAGGCGTGTGCCCGCAAGCTGATCGAACTGATGCAGGCCAAGAAGTGAGCCCGTGAGGCAGGCTTGCCCTGCTCTCGGTCCGGGGTTTTATGGGAGGATGCGGCTCCGCACCCTGCTCCTCGCCCTTGCCATCGGCGTCGCCGGTTTGCGTGCGAAGGAGTTGTTCGTGGCCCCGGATGGGACCGACGACGCGCCGGGGAGTCTCGCCCAGCCCTTGGGCGGCCTAATGAGGGCGCAGGCGCTGGCGGAGCCGGGCGACACGGTCTGGATCCGCGGGGGGGTCTATAAGCTGAAGCCGGACCGGATCGCCCGTGAGCACCGGGTCTGGACGTACATCCATGAGTTCAAGAAGAGCGGCAAACCGGGCCAACCGATCCGTTACTGGGCCTACCAGTCCGAGAAGCCGGTCTTTGACTGCGCGGACGTTAACCCTCCCGGCCGGCGCATCAACGCCTTCCAGGTCGCCGGCTCCTGGTTGCATTTCCGCGGGTTCGAGGTCATCGGCACGCAGGTCAACTTCAAGGGCCACGGCCAGTCTTGCAATTTCGAGATCCAGGGCGGCCATAACATACTGGAGCGACTCGCGCTGCACGACAGCCAGGCCATCGGGGTCTACCTGCTCGGCGGCTCCGACAATCTGATCCTGAACTGCGATGCCTACCGGAACCACGACTTCACGTCGGAGGATGGCCGCGGCGGTAACGTCGACGGCTTCGGCGGCCACCCCTCGAAGGGCTCGGTGAACAACGTCTTCCGCGGTTGCCGCGCCTGGTTCAACAGCGACGACGGCTACGATAGCATCTCCGCCTGGGAAGGCGTGCGCTTCGAGGCCTGCTGGGCGATGTACAATGGTTATGGACCAAAGTTTGAAAAGCGCGGCGATGGCAACGGCTTCAAGGTCGGCGGCTTCGGCAATGCGCCGCTCCATGGGGTGCCCGACCCCGCCCCGCGCCATGTCACGGAGGGCTGCCTCGCCGTGCGCAACAAGGCCAGCGGGTTCTATGCGAACCACCACCTGATGGGCGGGGACTGGTCGTTCAACTCCGCCTACCGCAACGCGAACGACTTCAACTTCCTCATGCGCCCGGCCGACAACTCGCGCGACATCGACGGCGTGGGCCACCGCGTGACGGCCAACCTGAGCTACCGCGGCCAGCGGGACTTCACCCGGCTCGACGTCGCGCGCTGCGAACTCAAGGACAACGCCTTCGCCTCGCAACGGAAGTTCACCGACGCCTCGTTCGAGAGCGTCGATGATGCCGCGCTGACGGGTTCGCGTGAAGCCGACGGCACCCTCCCGAAGGTCGCGTTCCTCCGCCCGGTCGACGCCACGCTGGCCACCCAGGCCGGCTACACCGCTTATCCCGGCTCCAAGCCGACCGCGAAATGAACAAATCCGCGCACCCACCGACCGCCCGCACCCTGCGCTGGGCTTACGTCGCGATGGCGTTCAACCTCGTCGCCTGGGGCATGTCCTGGGTCAACGTCCGCGCCATCGTCCACCAAGTCGGCGCCGGCGAGCTCGGCGCCCTGCGCTACCTCATCGCCTCGACGGTGATGCTGGGCGTCTGGTTTTTCCGCGGGCGTCCCCTGCCCGCCGGGCGCGACCTCCCGGTCCTCGCGCTCCTCGGACTCTTCGGCTTCACGCTCTACAACCTCGGCATCAATTTCGGCGAACGCACGGTCGACGCCGGCACGGGCTCGATGTTGATCTCTTGCGTCCCCATCCTCGTGGTGCTTTACGGTGCGCTCTCCGGCTCGGAGAAAGTTACGAACTACGCGTGGCTTGGCATCCTGACGTCCATGGTCGGGGTGGCCTTCACCTCGGGCGTCCTCGAGAATGGGGTGACCTTGAACGAGGGGACGGCGATGATCTTCGGGGCGGCGCTGTGCGCGGCCATCCAGACCCTCCTGAGCAAGCACCTCACCCTCCGATACGCGGCCATCGACGTCACGACCTGGGCAATCTGGCTGGGCACGCTGGGGCTGCTGCCCTTCTCGCACGACCTGCTGGGCGCGGCCGACAAACTGAGCGCGACCGGCTGGGGTCACCTCGTCTTCCTGGGCGTCGTCCCCGCCGCGCTCTGCTACACGCTCTGGGCCTGGGTCCTGCAGACGCTCCCGATGACGCTGGTCATGGGTTCGGTCTACGTGATCCCGCTGTTCTCCGTGCTCTTCAGCTGGACCATCCTCGGGGAACACCCACCGGCCGCCACGGTGACCGGCGGCCTGCTCACGCTTACCGGCGTCGCCATCGTGCAGCGGCTGGGTCGGACGCGCGGCTGAGGCTCAGGCGAGGCCGAGGTGCTTCATGGCTTCGAGGGTCGGACCATCGAAGGTGGCCGAGGGCGTGTTGCCGACGTAGCCGAGCTCGCGCATGCCCTGCGGAGTCGTGTAGTAGGCCCCGGCCGCGAGGTGGCGGAAACGCTTGAAGAAATCTTGGCCAGGCTTGTGTTCCTTCTTCACCGGCTTCACGCCGCAGATATCGTCGGCGATGCCGCCCTGTTGGGCCTCGGTCAGTTTCGCGAAGACAGCGCCGTGCCGGCGATTCGCCTCCGCGTCGAGCCAGGTCAGGCCGGCGAGGATGATCGGACGGTCCTTGAGCGTCTCGTCGTAATAGGAACTGACCCATTCGTCGATGAACGCGGGCACACCGAGCTCGGACGGCTTCTTGCCGCCAGCCTCCGGCGGGAGAATGAGGTCGGCCAACGCGTCGGCCGCGGCCTGCTGGGTGGGCGTGAACGAGAGCGGCCAGAGCTCGCCGGGGACATAGGCTTTGTTCAGCACCGGATCGGCGCCGATGCGCTTGCCGTGCGGACGGTCGGCAGTTTCGGCCGCGCCGAGCGGCAGGCGACCAGCGACGGTGAGGCCGACGGCAGCGACGGCCAACCAGGCAAGGGCTTGGCGGCGATCGAGGCGGGGCGTCGGGGTGGAAGGTTCGGGGGACATGGTCGGAAGCTCAGAGGTTGCCCTTGCGCATCTCTTCGATGAGGTGGTCGCAGGCCCGCCACGCCAGGGCCATGATGGTCAGGGTCGGGTTCTTGTCGGCGTTGCTGGCGAAGGCGGAGCCATCGTTCAGCAAGAGGTTGGGGATGTCCCAGCACTGGTTCCAAGCATTGGTCACGGACTTGGCGCGGTCGGCGCCCATGATGCCGCCGCCAACTTCGTGGATGATGAAGCCGCCGGGCTTGATGGCCTTGTCCCCGGTGGTGGGGTTGCCGGCGCTGCCGCCGGCGGCCTCGATCATCTCCTTGAATGTGCGCTGCATGTGCGCGGCCTGGTTGAGTTCGTGGCTGGACCACTTCCAATGGAAACGGAGGACGGGGATGCCCCACTTGTCCTTCACGGACGGGTCGAGCTCGCAGAAGGAATCCTGGTTCGGGATCATCTCGCCGCGACCGGAGAAGCCGACGAATGAGCCGTAGGTGCGACGCAGGTCCTCCTTGAAGGCCCGGCCATAGCCCGGGGCCGCGGGATTGGCGACGTTGAGGTTCGGAGCCTGGCGCCCGGTCGTGAACTCGATGTGGTAACCGCGGGCGAAGTCGAGCTTGCGGGCGTGCTGTTGCCGGTAGAGCCACCACGGGACGTAGACGTGCGCGCCGGCACCGTCCTCGTTGTGCACGGGGAGATTCTCGAAGGCGGGCACGCGGCCGCCGAGGCCGGCCCCGACGGTGTCCATGATGTACTTGCCGACGAGCCCGCTGGAGTTCGCGACGCCCTCAGGGCGCTTCGCGCGGGAGTTGAGCAGGATGCGAGCGGTCTCCCCGGAACTGGCCGCGAGGATGACCGCGCGGGCCTTCACGACGCGTTCCTGACCGGTCTTTTTGTCGATGTAGGCGACGCCGGCGGCCTTGCCTTGGTCGTTGAGGATGACCTCGCGAGCATGGGCGTCGCAGAGGATGTCGAGGTTGCCCGAGGCGAGCGCCGGGGGCAGGTGCACCGTGGTGGACTGGTAGTTCGCCCGGATGCTGCACCCGCGCACGCAATCGGTCGCCCAGAAGCAGGCGGCCCGCGCCTTCATAGATTCGGCCGTCAGTTTCTGGGCGGTCGGGTTGTGCGGGAAGAGGCGGCGGGGGATGTTCTCGTGGTCCTGACGGGTGCTGAGCACGGCGCGGTGAATCGGGACCACGGGGATGCCGAGCTTGGCGACGTGTTTCTTGAAGTAGAGCTCGCCGGCCCGGGCCTTCGGCGGTGGGAGCAGCGTGCCGTTGGGCGAGTCGGGCGTGTTCTCGAGGCCCTCGTTCGAGCCGTAGACGCCGACGAGCAGCTCGACCTTGTCGTAATAGGGAGCGACGTCCTCATAGGCGATGGGCCAGTCGAAGCCGAGGCCGTCGCGGGAGTAGGGTTTGAAATCGTAGGGGCCGTTGCGCAGGGAGATGCGTCCCCAGTGATTAGTGCGCCCCCCGAGCATGCGGGCGCGCCACCACCAGAAACGTTCCTCGGGCTTGTCGTTGGCCTGCGTATAGGGCTCGTCCGGGACCTCCCAGCCGCCATCCACGGTGGCGTCGGCGAAACCGAAGGGCTTCTCGCGGGTGGACATGCCGCGCAGGGGCATCTGGCTCGGCGTCTGGAACATCGGGGTTTCCGTGGCCGGGTCGTAGTTGCGACCGGCCTCCAGCAGGAGGACCTTCACGCCGTTCATAGTCAGGGTGTAGGCGGACTGACCGCCGCCCGCGCCGGAGCCGACGACGATGACGTCGTAATCGGGCCGAAGTTCTTTTTCCGTGATGATGGGCATGGTCGGAGGAGTTCAGCGGACGCGCCAGCGCCAGTGCTCGTCGAAGAACCCGGCGTCCGGGATGGCGCCGGGGGCCTGCGGGGTCACGGGCGTGTTGAGGTCGATGACCGCCCAGTCGGGCAGTTTTGGGACCTGGCGGGCGTTGTTGAGGTAGTCGTACTCGCGATAGGTGAAGCCGCTGTTGATCACCACGTACTTCGCCGGGTTGAGCGGGTTCGGATAGATCAGGACCGGCATATGGTCCTGGGGCGAGTAGGTCTTGTCGTTCACGACCAGCTTGTCGGCGGTCCAGGTGATGGGCAGCTTGGCGACGATGCGCGCTAGTAGGGCGTTGCTGGACGGATCGCCCCACAGGATCAGGTTGTTCGCGGCGATGTCCTCATCCTTGATATCCTTGTCCGTCTTCACCGGCGCGAAGCCGCGGAACTGACGTCGCCACTCCCAGCTGGCGCGTTCCATCTCGGCCTTGGCCCAGGCGCCGGACTTGGCGTGCATCGGCTGACCCGTCGGGGAAACGAACAGGAAGGCGTCCATGAAGGCATCGTCGATCGGACCGGTCAGCCCGTGGCGCTTCACCAGTCCGGCTTCATCATCGTGGGCCTGCACCTGGGTCCACTTACCGTTGTGGGGCGCGCGGGCGAAGGTGACCTTCCACGAACGGTCGGTGGCGGGCGGCGGAGTCTCCACGTCCTGGCCGTCGATGTGCACGACGACCTTGCCGCGCTGCGAGAACGGCGCGTGGCCGGGGGCCATGTCCAGGGTGAAGCCGGTCACGTTCAGCGTCTTGACGGTCACGGCGTTGTCGCTGTCGACCTCGGCGGCGAGCCGGGCCGGTTGCCAGTGCTGGGCCAGGCGGTCGACCTGAACCCAGTGCATGCGATTGTAGCGGAGGAAGTAGGTGACGAGCGTGACCTCCCGAGGGGCGCGGACGCGGCCGACGACGGCGATGGCGGCGAGCCGACGCTCGATTTCCACGAGCGAGTCCGGATGGATCTTGTGCGCGGTCTTCGGCCCGATGATGTGGACGAGGTCGAGGTTCTCGGTGCGGAGATGCTTGGCCATGACGTCGGCGGCCTGCTTCTGCTTGTCGAGTTCGCCGCTGTAGGCCACGAGCGGGGCGTTCGCAAAATTGGCGGCGACGTCGGTCGCGTTGTACCAGGACCACAGCGTCTGCTGCCAGGCCGGGATCTTGGAGACATCCTCGTTCTGGAAGATGTTCAGGAACTCGGGGGTCTCCGCGAAGCCGGCCCCGGGGTTGATGGCGCACCAGCGGTCGGTGTAGTGAGCGCCGAACTGCCAGACGGCCGCGCCGCCCATACTGAAGCCACGGATGAAGAGGCGGTCCTCGTCGAAGGCGTAGGACTTGCGGGCGTGCTCGTAGGCTTCCCAAAGGTCGACCTCGCCGGCGAACTTGTTCGCGCAGCAGTAGCGGCCGTAGGGATGGAGGACGTAACGGTTTTGCGCCACTACTTGGCCGACGGACTTGCGGCGGTCCTGGACGAAGTTGAGCTCGCTGAGGTTCTCCCCGCGTCCATGGCACCAGAAATCGAGACGAAGCGGGCCGGGGCCCGCATTCTCGGGGACGACGATGCCATACGGCTGGATGGAGCCATCGAGACGCGAACGGTAGCCACGAATGACCGGCCCCTTCTGGGTCGTCCAGGGGGCCTCCCCCTTGGCAAAGGCCGCGGCGCGCGCCTTGCCCTCGGCGATGACCTCCAGCGCCGACTTGAACTCGGCCTCCTTGAAGAACTCGTTGTACCGTAGCGCCCAGTCGGCCGCCTTGTGGCAGACCTCGAGGTCGGGCAGCAGTTCCTGGAGGCGAGGGTGCTTGGCCTGGGCCTGGGCGGCGTTGTCGATCGCGACGCGCAGCTCGCTGAGCGCCTGCTGGATTGCCTTGCGGTCCGCTTCCGGGACCGGGACGCCGGGCGGGGGAATCGGGCGGACCGCGCTGGCCACGTTGTCCTTGGGGCCGTCGGCGAGGGCAACGGCGGCGAGGGCAAGCAGGAGAAGACGTCGCATAAAGGGGGTCATAAGGAAAAATACACCCTACCCGACCCCTCCGACAAGTGTTCCTTTCTGGGCCGGGGACGACCCGTCGCCATTTGACTCGCCTCCCGCCCCTCCGTCACTCACTTCAAGGCCGAATGGCCCTGCTCAGTCTCCTCGATATCTACGTCAGTTTCGGCGGTCCGCCCGTGCTCGACCACCTGAACCTCCAAATCGAGGAAGGCGAGCGGGTCTGCCTGCTGGGTCGTAACGGGGCCGGCAAGACCACCCTGATGCGCATCGCCGCCGGCGAAGCCGCCCCTGACACCGGTTCGGTCACCATCCCGGACGGTGTCTGCATCGCCCGACTGACCCAGGAGATCCCCGAGAGCCTCCCGGGTAACGTGCGCGATATCGTAACATCCGGTCTCCGCACCGACGACCATTCTGAAGATTGGGAAAAAGACCTCCGGGTAGACGACCTGATCGCCCGCCTCGGCCTGCCTGAGGACCGGGCGTTTAACGCGCTCTCCGGCGGTCTCAAGCGCCGCTGCCTCCTCGCGCGGGCTCTCGCCGCCAAGCCCGGCCTGCTGCTGCTCGACGAGCCGACCAACCACCTTGACCTCGATTCGATCCTGTGGATGGAAGAGTTCCTGCTCGAACAGAAGATCCCCCTGCTCTTCGTCACACACGACCGCGCCTTTTTGCGGCGCATGGCCAACCGCATCATCGAGCTGGACCGAGGCAAGCTGGCCAGTTGGTCCTGCGACTACGACACCTACCTCGTCCGCAAGGAGGAGCTCTTCGTCGCGGAGGAACGCCAGCGCGCGGCCTTCGACAAAAAGCTCGGCCAAGAGGAGGCCTGGTCCCGCCGCAGCCCCGGTGCCCGCCGCACGAAGTCCAACGCCCGCATGGAGGCGCTCGTCAAGATGCGCGCTCAGCGCGGCGCTTTGCGCTCCGTTGCTGGTTCGGCCAAGATGGAAATCAGCGAAGCCGAACGTTCCGGCGTCCGCGTGGTCGAAGCCGAAGAAATCGCCTTCGCCTACCCGGGCGGCACGCCCCTCATCCGCGACTTCAGCCTCGTCCTCAATCGTGGCGATAAGGTCGGTCTCATCGGCCCGAACGGCGCCGGCAAGACCACCCTGGTCAAGATGCTCCTCGGCCAACTGGCGCCCACCTCCGGCATCCTGAAATTTGGTACGAAGATGGAAGTGATTTACTTCGACCAGATGCGCGGACAGATCGACGACGATAAGACCGTCGCCGAGAACCTCGCCGGCGATAGCGATACGGTCACGGTGCAGGGCCGCTCGCGCCACGTGATCAGCTACCTGCAGGACTTCCTGTTCGAGCCGACCCGCGCGCGCTCCAAGGCCAAGGTGCTGTCGGGCGGCGAACGTAACCGCCTGCTGCTCGCCCGCCTGTTCACCAAGCCTGCCAACGTCCTGGTGCTCGACGAACCGACCAACGACCTCGACGCCGAGACCCTCGACGTCCTGGAGGACATCCTGGTCGATTACGCGGGCACGCTGATCATGGTCTCCCACGACCGCGCTTTTCTGGATAACGTGGTCACGAGCACCCTAGTCTTCGAAGGCGACGGCGTCGTCACGGAACACGCCGGCGGCTACACCGATTGGCGCAACGAGCTCGCCCGCATCGCGGTCGCCAAGCGCCAGAGCGCTCTGACCGCCGCCCCGGCCGCGAAGACGGCCGCCGCGAAAACCGGTGGCTCCGCCCCGGCCGGCGCCAAGCTGAACAACAAGGAGCGCAAGGAACTGGAGACGCTCCCGGGTCGAATCGAGCAGCTCGAGGCCGAGCAGGCCCAGCTGACCGTCCAGCTCGGCGACCCCGAGATTTACAAGGACGGCGGCGCCCAGGCGGCGACGTTGCAAAAGAAGCTCCATGCGCTGGAGGCCGAACACGCCCAGGCGGTGGAGCGCTGGATGGAACTCGACGCCCGCAAGGACGCCTGAACCGCGAAAGGCTTGCGTGGGCGGAACTGGGAGGCCTTAAACGGGACTAAGCCCTACCCCCTCATGAGTCTCCGCCCCGCCCTCCTGCTCCTCGCCTTGACCGGCTTCGCCGCCGACGCGCCCAAGACCCTCGCCCCGGCCCCCAAGCCGGCCGCGCGTCCGCAGCCCCCGACCCGGCCGTTCGACGGCCCGACCGCGCCGAAGTTCGTCCGTCTCGGCGGTCCGGCGGGCGCGACGCCCTCCGCCGACGTCTACGGCGATTTCGTGGTGGGACCCGATTACGTGCCCGCACCCGAGACCAAGCCCGTCGCCGGTGCCCCCCAGGGCCGCGTGGAGCAGTTCACGATGAACTCGAAAGATTGCCAGCGCTTCAACCCGGGCATCGCCCGGAAGGAGTTTGGCACGCCCGACCCGAAGAACCCGAAGACCTTGATCGTCGCGACGCACACGATCGACTACAAGCGGACAATCACGGTCCATATCCCCGCGCAGTACGTCCCTGGCATGGCGGCGCCGTTGCTCGTCACGCATGACGGTCCGGGCCTGGGCAAGCCGGACCTCAACCTGTGCCGCATCCTGGATAACCTGATCGCGCAGAAGCGGATCCCCCCGGTGGTCACGGTGATGATCGCGAACGGCGGCGGCGACGCGCAAGGCCATGAGCGCGGCAAGGAGTACGATACGATGTCCGGTCTCTTCGCCGAGTTCATCCAGCTCGAGGTGCTTCCCCAGGTGGAGCGGAAGACCGGCGTGAAGTTCACCACCGACCCCGACGGCCGCGCGACCATGGGCACGAGTTCCGGCGGTTCAGCCGCGCTGATCATGGCCTGGTACCACCCTGAGTGGTTCCGCCGCGTGCTGACGCTGTCGGGGACGTTCGTGAATCAGCAGTGGCCCTTCGATCCCGCCACGCCGGGCGGCGCCTGGGATTTCCACGACCAGCTGATCCCGAAGTCCGAGCGTAAGCCTATCCGCCTGTATCTGGCCGTGGGCGACCGCGATAACTTCAACCCGAACGTGATGCGCGACGGCATGCACGACTGGGTCGAGGCCAACCACCGCATGGCCAAGGTCCTCAAGGAAAAGGGCTACCCCTACCAATACCTCTTTTGCCAGAACGCCGGCCACGGCCTCGGCCCGGCCCGCGCCCAGATCCTCCCGAACGCCTTGGAGTGGCTCTGGAAGGGCTACGTGCCGAGCGGCAAGTAAGGGCGACCGGCTACTTTGATAGGGCGTGGATGGTGTTCACCACCTGACCGCGCAGTTCCTGACCGTCGGCGGACTTCAGGTCGTACTTGAGCTGCATCTGCATGGCCGGACGAAGCTCCGGAGCCTCCAAGGTGACCGTCAGGCCGTCGGCGGAAACTTTGGCGGAGCGGATGACCAAGGGGTCGTGCTTCCGCTCGGCCATCTGATTCTTGGAGAACTCCGGCTTGCCGTCCTTGCCGACCTCCTCTGCCGAGCGGGCCGGGGCGAGGGTGGAGACATCGGGCGAGCCGTACGCGGCCGACCAGACGTAGTTCCAGAGTTCCGCGTGCCAGCTGGCGGGGTCTTCCGCGGTCTTCCGGTCGACCGGGGCGCCGAAGGTGAGCACGACCTGCCCGGGATGAACGGCTAACTGGAGCGGCGCACGGTAACTCGCGCCGGTGTAGCGGACGCGCTGAAGGCAACCGTTGCGCGTCGCGGTCGTCTGCCAGCCGCGGAGCCCGACCACGTAGAGTTGCCCGTCCTGCGGGCGGAAGCGCGCGCGCATGGCGCCACTATCGAAGGTCACGTTGAAGCGCGTTACCCCGCCCTGCATCTGGGGCTGTCCGCGGAAGCTGACCTCCTGCGGCAAGACGCCGAAGAGCGAGCAGGTGCCATAGCTGAGGTGCAGGAGGCGGTCCTTCCACGGGCCAAATTTATCCGAGGTCACCCACACCTGGCCGCCACTGGAGTTATCGACCTCCTTCGGGAACCAGCAGAGCGGGCGATCGTAATCGGTCGGCTCGATCGCACGATGCGCCAAGGGCGGCACGCCGTAGAAGCCACCTGCCTTGACCCAGTTCAGGCGGCAGACCGGGGTCCAGGTACCCTCGTTGTCGCCGGTCGTCAGCTGCCCGGTCGGACTGAGGCCGAGGCCGTTGGGCGCGCGGAAGCCAGTGGCCACCACGGAGAAGTCGCGTCCGTCCGGTGAGACTTTGAACAGCGCACCATGGTGATCGCAAAGGTCATCGAACCCGCGGCCGCCTTTGCGGACCGGGCCCGCCTTGATGAAGTAGAAGTTGCCCGCGGCATCCGTCTGCAGGTCGAAGACATACTCGTGGAAGTTCTTGGTGACCTGGAGGTCGCCGTTGAAGACCTCATAGCGGTCGCACTCACCGTCGCCATCGGTGTCGCGTAGCTTCCAGAGGCCGTCACGGCAGGTGACATAGACCTCCCCTCCGACGACCTTCAGGCCGAGGGGGTGGTAGAGGCCGGCGGCGAAGCGACGCCAGGTGACCTTCGCCAAGGCTTCGTCGAGCCCGGAGACGATGAAGACATCGCCGTGAAAGGTGGCCACGACCGCCCGGCCATCCGGCAGGAAGTCGAGCGCCGAGGTGTAGAGCGGGGCTTTCCACGGATTGGCTTCCGGGAGCTTGATCCGGTCGACCACGTAGGGCTCGCCGACCTTCGTCGAGAGTTCGCCGGTGGTCTCAATCGTCTGCGGCCAGCGGCGACCGGGAGCGGCGGGTGTCCCCGCCTCAGGCCAGCCTTCGGGACGGGCCGCGCCGACCGGGGCGTAGGCGATCTCCACCTGCTGCTTGCCGGCAGGAATACGGAAGACTTCCCAAGCGCCCAGGCGATCGCGACGGCCGGGCCCGCGGACGCCGATCCGCGGGGCGTCGACGGCGCGGCCCAGCAGGATGGTCACGCCGGTCGCGGTCTCGGTCTGGATGCCCCGGACGATGACCTGCGCTTCGTTGGAATCCACGACCCGCGGCATTTCGGTGACCCGATCGGCCGCGCCCGGCACCTCGAAGGTCAGGACCCCATCGCCGAGCGGCTGGAAGCACGCCAGGCGATAGGAACCGCGAGCCGCGAAGGTGCGGGCCGGACCTTCCTTCGGCTGGAAACTCGTCCGGAGCAATTCCTGATCCCGGAGCGGGCCGTACCCGGTGCGTCGACCCAGCACGGCCGCGTTTTCGCCCACGGCGAGGCCGGCCCAGTCGTCATCCGTGGAGAAATAGGTGGCGCCGAGCGACGAGGGGTACTCGCCACGCGACATCAGGTTCATCTCGCTGACGAACTTGCCGGACCAGCCGCCGACGACGCGGGCCAGTTCGGTGTCGTACGCGATGGCGTGGCGCCCCTCCTCGCCGAGCCGCAGCGCGACCCCCTTGAGGGCCGTGTGCTCGGCGGTGCCATCGGGCTTCCGCTCGACGCCGACCGTGGCGAAGAGCCAGCGACCAGGCGCCTCCGCTGGCTCCTTGGCGACGGTACCCGGCTTCTTGGCCTGACCGAAGGTCAGGACGGTGGTGGCGAGGAAGGCGACGAGGGACGAACGCATGCGCGGAGCAAAGCGACGGAGCCATTCGAGGCAAACCCCGAGTCGTTCACTTCTTGTCGCGCGCGGGGCCCGGCAACACGTAGCGCTGCGGCTTGCCGAGCGGCGCCACCTGCCGCGCGCTCTCCTGCTGGTGCTTGAGCGCGAGCGCTAGCGCCTTGTCCGAGGTGTCGATCGGCTCATCGGTGGTGGTCGCCTTCCCGTCCTTGTCCGTTTTCTTGCCGGCCTTCGCGGAGCCGTCACCGGCGGCGAGTTCCGTATCTGGCCGGAGGGCCGGCTTGTTATGATTCTCGACCCAGCGAAATGCCCGGTCCTCGGCGTCCTTCACGTCGGCGGGGGGCAGACGCTTGCGCAAATCGGCCCGCAGCAGGCCGAGGTCGTGCGGGAGCGAGCCGGACGCCTGCTGGAGGAGGATGTGGTAATAAGCCTTGCGCGGATCGACATCGACGGCGACCCGGCCGTCCCGTGCCGCCACGCCCTCGACGTAGAAGCGGGCGAGCGCCGCGTTGCAACCGCTCTCCGGGTGGTTCGTCTCGTAGAGACGGTCCATCCAGCGGAATGCCTCCACTGGGTCGCGGACCTCGGGTTCGGCCCGGAGGTGGAGCTCCGCCAGCCGCAGCATACCTATGGGGTGTCCCTGCTTCGCGGCCCGGTCATACCAATCGCGGGCCTCGGTGAGATTCCGGGCGAGGGCCGTGGCGTGCGCCTGGCTCACGTAATACTGACCGACCTCCACCTGGGCGTCAGGGTCGCCGAGCTCGGCGGCGCGGTAGCGCGGGATGAGCGTCTGCTGGGCCGGGAGCAGGCCAGGCAGGAGGGCGAGCAGGAGCAAGGACAGTCGGGACATGGGACCACGATGAAGCCCCGGACTGGCCGGGCAAGCCGACACGTGGCCGGGGGCTTCCAAACCCGACACTAGATTTATACTAGCTTAGAGCGTCCGGAGGTAGGCCACAAGGTCGGCGACGGACTGGTCCGTCAGGCCCATCTGCGAAGGGTACAGCATCAGGGAGCGCTTGAGCGGGGCGAGTTCCTTAACCTTGGCTTTGGGGATGGTCTGCACGACCCCACCCACGCATTTGAGCATGATCGGATCTGCGTCGCTGAGGACGATGCCGTGGACGACGACGCCGTCGGTCGTGGTCAGGCGCACGCCCTCGAAGCCGTGCGAAATCTCTGCGGACGGCCGGGCGATGCCGAGCACGACGGTCTCGACCGACTGCTGCTTGCCGTAGGTGGTGAGGTTGGGGCCGTAGTCCACGCCTTGATCGCCCAGACGGTGGCAAGCGAGGCAGACCGCGGCGGCGGCCTTGCCGCGGACGGCGTCGCCCTTCAGGGCGGCGATCTGCTCAATGGCGGACAGGGGCTTGGCGTCCGGCGCCTCGGGCAGGAGGTCGACCGGGCTGACGACGGCCTTGGCCGGGTCATAGAGACCGCGGAGCTTCATGACCTTCTCGACGTCGAATTCCTTCCAATCGTTACCCTTGCGGCTCTGCAGCCACCAGTTGGCCAGCTCGCGGTGGACGAAGTTCTTGTCGAGGGCGAGTTCGACCATCGTCGCGGCGGCGGCGGCGCTCTTGGTGAAGGCCAGGCCGGTCAGGGCGACCTTCGCCTCGTCCTTGGTGAGTTGGCCCGAGAGTAGGCGCTCGCGGACGCCGGCGACGGACTGAGGCGGATGCAGGCGCCAGGTAAGCGCGGCGAAGGCGGGCGACCAGTCGGCGGGGGCGGCGCCCAGTTCCTTGGCGAGCGCGGCGTAGACCTCGGTCTCGCGGTCGATGGCGCCAAGGCCGAGGGCCGCGAGGTAGGCTCGGTCCTTGCCATCGAAACCCTTGGCGACGGTCACCAGCGTGGCGACGGCGGCCGGGGTCTTGAAATCGCGGAGCGCCAACGCCACCTCGCGGCGGACCGCCGGGGAGGCGTCGGTCGCGGCGGACTGGCAGAGGGCGAAGACGTCGCGGCCGGCGGCGCGCAGGGCGCGGAACGCGACCAGGCGGCGGGTGGCGTCGGCGGAGGCGAGTTCCTTGCGGGCCAGCGCGGCACCCTTCTCGCCCAGCTGGGCAAGCAGCCAGACGGCGCGGGAAGCCACGTAAGGATTGGCGTCGGACAGGAGCGCGGCGACGTCGTCGACGACCTTGTCACCTTGGGCCTTCAGGCGACCAAAGGCGGCACCGCGGACGTTCGGGGCGGGGCTGCGCAGCGCGAGGAGCTGACCTTCGGTCGTACCGAGATCGACCTTCGGGACCACCGACTTGAAGCCCTTGGGGGCGAGGCGGTAGATCGTGCCGGTGTAGCGGTTGTCGCGCGTACCGTGGCCGCCCACGCCGGGGTCGTACCAGTCGGCGAAGTAGATCGCGCCGTCGGGACCGACGGTGACGTCGGCCGGGCGGAACATCGTCTTCAGGACGCCGGAGGCGCGACCGCCGAGGAAGTCGGAGCCAGCCCATTCCTTCTCCTTGTTGGAGGTGATGAAGTCGAAGCGCTCGAGCTTCATGCCGGCGCCGTCGGGCTTGGGCTGATAACCGAAGATCACATTCTTGCCGGCCTCACAGGCGAGAAGCAGGCCGTTCCACTTCTCGCCGAGCGCGCCGTTCTCGTAGAAGGCCACGCCGGTCGGGGAGCCGCCGCCGTAGACGTCGCCCGCGGGCATGGTGTTGGGGTCCTCCTGACGCCACTCGGCGGTCGGGGTGTCCTGGCCGGGACGCTTGTCCGCGCCCCAGGAACGCTTACCGTCGAGCGAGGCGAAACCGGCGTTACCACCCTCCATCACCAGCGAGACGCGGCACGCGGGCGGGTCGTCGTTGTCGCTCTGGTAGAGGTCGCCGAACGAGTTGATGGCCTGCTCGTAGCTGTTGCGATAGTTGTGGCCCACGATGCGGAGGTCGGAGCCGTCGGCGTTCATGCGGACGGAGAAGCCGCCGATCCAGACGTTACCGTCGTCGCTGCGCTTGCCGGCGATACCGCCAAGCATGTAAGGGCTGCCCATGAAGAAATGGCGGCCCGCCTTGTCGATGAAGTCGGCCCCGGTATTGCCCTGATTGAAGTTCCACTTGCCATCAGGACCGACGGTCACGCTGTGCAGGGAGTGGTCGTGCTGACGGCCGGCGAAGCCGGTCAGCAGCACCTCGCGCTTGTCCGTCGCGGGATCGAAGACCCCGTCGCGATTGACGTCGGTATAGACGAGCAGGTCCGGCGGCTGGGAGACCACGATCTTGCCGTCGATGGCGGCGACCCCCAGCGGCGAGGCCAGGGCCGTCTCCTGCGTGAAGACCGTCACCTTGTCGGCCTTGCCCGCGCCGGTGGTGTCCTCGAGGACCACGATCCGGTCGCCTTCCTTGCGGCGCCCGCCCTTGCCGCGGTAATTCACGCCCTCGGCGACGAAGAGGCGCCCCTTCTCGTCGAAGTCGATGTTGGTGGGATTGAAGAGCTGCGGGGAGGTCGCCCACACCGTGACCTCGAAACCTTCGGGCACCGTGAAGAGCTCCGGCGGGACGAGCATGGGGCCGTCCTCGACGGCGACCGCCTTCTGCTCGTCGGGCTTGGCGCCGAAGACGAGGAAGCGCACGGCCGCGGGGCTGCGCTTGCCGCCGCGCTCCATGCCGCCGTCGTCGATGGCCACCTGGACGCGGAAGCCGACGACCCCGGCGGGCAGGTCATAGGCGATGACGGACGTGGCGTGGGTGCCGATGCCATTGGCGTAGACCTTCTTGGCGACAGTGAGCGGACCCTTCGCGTTGTTCTTGCCGACGAGCACGGCGCCGTGGCTGGCGGAGGCGGACTTCCACTTCAGGTCGGTCAGGTTGCGGGTGGTGCCATCGGCCATGAGCAGGGTCGGCTCGATCCAGTCGGCCCAGTCGCAGTTGGTGTCGCCGAGGTCGGAGACCATCAGGTAGAGCTCCTTGGCGCCCTTGAGGTCGGCGGTGAGCTCAGTGAGGCGCTGCTTGTCGCCGGTGGTGATGTCCTTGGTCTGGGCGAGCGGCTTCACGGCTTCGGCCTTGGCGGCGCTGGGCGCGGGGATGGCCGGCTTGGCGTCCGACTTCTCCGCAGGCTTCGCGGCCGGCTTAGCGGCGCCAAAGCCCTTCTCGCGGTCGACCTGAATCGCCGCGGCGGGGATCTTCGCGAATTCACCGACCTGAGGGATGGTCAGGCGAGCGGCGGCCTTGCCCTTGGCGTCGAGGTTGGCGTTGAGGTCGTCCTCGCTGACGGCGGCGGACTTCACGCCGTCGGCGGGCACCTCGACCTTGGCGGCCCAGACAATCGCGTTCAGGGCGAGCTTGCGGAAACCATCAATCGCCCAGTTGCGGTGGTAATGGCCGCCGGTGAAGCCGACGCCGCGGCCGCCGTCAGCGCGCTCCAAGCCCCACATCAGGGTCTGCGGCTTGTCCAAGCCTTCGACGCCGTGCTGATTCCAGAGGTTGATGTACTTCTTGACGTTCTCGCGGGTGGGCGTGGCGGTCACGAGGTCGAGGACCTTGGAGCGGTCCGCCGGGAAACGCATGTGGTAGTAGAACTCGTCGTAGGCTTGGACGAGACCGGCGACGCCGCGGGAAACGGGATGGTTCGGGAGGGCCTTGAGGTCGGCGACCCAGTGGGGATTCACGGACCAACCGGTCTCGAATGCGCCGCCGATCCACGGACGGTAATACTGTTCCCCATCCTTGGCGTCGGGGTGGACGGCGTAGTGCATGAAGACGATGCCCGTGCCCTTCTTGGCTAGTTCATCCACCTTCTTCCAACCCTTGCCGACGACGCTGGTGCCGTCGGCGTAAATCACCAGGCACTTAATGCCGTCGAGAACGGACTCGTCCTTGGGCCAGCCCGAGACGACGGTGGCCTTCAGGCCGAGGCCGCTCTGCTCGTTGATCGCCTTGGCGAGTAGCTGGCTGCCGGCGTTGAACTCGTGTTCACCGGGACCATGGCTCCGGCCGCCGGCCAGGAAGACGATGTCGGCGGGGGCGGCCGGGAGGCCGGCGACGGCGAACAACATAACGGCGCCGAGGGCGCGGAGGGTGATAGTCATCATAAAAATGTGAGAGGGCGAGGGGTAGGTCTTTGAGACAGGCGAAATCGGCCGGGGTTGGAAGAAAAATGGGCTCAGGGCGTCGGATTATCCCGGTCCCGACTCAAACCTTCCCCTTTCGCGGCAAATCTTTGCAATTCTGTTCAGAACAACTACTTAAAGGAACATCCCCCTCCCCCTCCTTGTTAGATAGAACGACGATGCGCCCGCGGCTCCCCGCTTTCCTCCTTGGCCTGCTCCCCCTGCTCGGGGCCGCGGAGAGCCCTGCCCCGACCCCGGCCCAGCGCGAGTTCTTCGAGAAGGATGTCCGGCCGGTGCTGGCGGAGAACTGCTACTCCTGCCACGGCCCGAAGAAACAGAAGTCGGGCCTCCGTCTCGACTCCCGCGAGTTCATCCTGAAGGGCGGCGAAGTCGGTCCGGTGGTCGTACCGGGCAATCCCGCCGCCAGCCGGTTGATCCTCTCGATCAACCACGCGAAGCAGAAGGACGTCGAGGCCATGCCCGGCGAAGGCGAGAAACTCCCGGCGCACCAGATCGCGGCGCTAACCGAGTGGGTCAAGCAGGGCCTGCCCTGGCCGACGGAGGCCGGTCCCGCCGTCGCCGACCCGCGCAAGCATTGGGCTTTCCAGCCGGTCGTCGCCCCCGCGGTGCCGAACGTCCGCGCCGCCGACCGTATCCGCACGCCCATCGACGCCTTCATCCTCGCCGGACTGGAGGCCGAGGGCCTGTCGCTCGCGCCGGAGGCGCCCCGCGACGTGCTCGCCCGCCGGCTCTACCTGACGCTCTGGGGACTGGCGCCGACGGCGCTCGAACTCGAGGCCTTCGTCCAGGACCGCGCCCCGCAGGCGACCGAGAAGCTCGTCGATCGGCTCCTCGCCGCGCCGGCCTTCGGCGAACGCTGGGGACGCCACTGGCTCGACGTCGCGCGTTACGCCGACACCAAGGGCTACGTCTTCGAGGAGGAGCGCCGCTACGCCTACGCCTACACCTACCGCGACTGGGTCATCGCCGCCTTCAACCGCGACCTGCCCTATGACCGCTTCCTGAAGCTCCAGCTCGCGGCCGACCACCTGACGACCGGCGAGGACAACCGCGACCTCGCCGCGCTCGGCTACCTGACGTTGGGGCGCCGCTTCCTGAACAACCAACACGACATCATCGACGACCGCATCGATGTCGTGATGCGCGGGATGCAGGGACTGACCATGGCGTGCGCCCGCTGCCACGACCACAAGTTCGACCCGATCTCGACGGGCGAGTACTACTCGCTGCACGCGATCTTCAGCTCCTCCGAGGAGCCGAAGGAGAAACCGCTGCTGAAGCCCTTCACGCCGACCAAGGAGTCGATGGAGTTCGAGGCCGAGCTCGCCCGCCTGCAGAAGAAAGGGACCGACTTCGTGGCGTCCCGCCGCGAGGGTTCCTTCAGCCCAGCCAAGACGACCGCCTACCTGACCTTGCTCCGCCGCGCCTTGGCCGACCCGAAGCTCAACGCCGATCAGGAAGCGAAACGGCTGGCGCTCTACCCGGCCGTGCTCGCCGGCTGGAAGAAGGTCGTCCAACCGCGGTTGCAGCCGAACGACCCGATCTGGGGCCTCTGGTCCCGGCTGGCCGCCACGCCCGACGACCAGTTCGCCTCGAACCTCGCCGCCCAACTGCTGGCGAAGTCCGACCTGCCGATCGACCCCTTGCTCCGCGCGGAACTGACCAAGGCCCTGCCGAAGAAGTTCGACGATTTGGCGGCGACCTATGCCAACCTCCTGGCCGCGGCGCGCGGCAAGTCCGCGGAACCGGGCCGCAAGCCTTGGGCGGAACTCATCGAGGCGCCGAACGGCCCGACCGCGCCCACCGCTGAATCCCTGATCGGCACCTATGCCACCGCCGACGCGCAGGGCTACCGCAAGCTGGTCCGCGAGGCCGAGGCCTACAAGGCGACCAACCCGAAAAGCCCACCGCGCGCGATGGTGATGGTCGACAAACCCAAGCCCGTGAACGGCACCATCCTGCTGCGCGGCAACCCCGGACGCCCGGGCAAGACCGTCCCGCGCCAATTCCTCGAGATCCTCTCCACCGCCCCGCGCCGTCCGTTCACCGAAGGCAGCGGCCGCCGCGAACTCGCCGAGGCCATCGCCAGCCCGACCAATCCGCTCACCGCCCGCGTGATGGTGAACCGCGTCTGGCTGCAGGTCTTCGGGCAGCCGCTCGTGGAGACTCCGAGCGATTTCGGCGTCCGCACCCCGCCGCCCAAGAACCCCGCCCTCCTGGAACACCTGTCGGCCCGCTTCGTCGCCGACGGTTGGTCCGTGAAGCGTCTCCTGCGATCGCTCGTGCTGTCGGCCGCCTTCCGCCAGTCTTCCGCGCCGCAGGCCGCCGGATTGGCCAAGGACCCCGAGAACCAGCTGCTCTGGCGCATGAACCGCCGTCGGCTGGATTTCGAGACCATGCGCGACAGCATGCTGCGCGTCGCCGGACGCACGGAGGGCAAGGCCGGTGGGCAGCCCTTCGACTTGATCGCCGACTTCACCACGCCGCGCCGCACGGTCTACGGCTTCATCGATCGCCAGAACCTCCCCGCGGTGTTCCGCACCTTCGATTTCGCCAACCCGGATTACCACGTGGCGAAGCGCAACCAGACCACCACCCCGCAGCAGGCCCTCTGGATGCTCAACCACCCGTTCACCCGCGCTCTGTCCGACGGCTTGGCGGCGAAGGCGACGGGCGCGACCGATGCCGACCGGGTGCAGGCCCTGTACCGCGCCATCCTGGGCCGCGCGGCCACGCCGACCGAGGTCGGCCTCGCCACCGGGTTCATCCGCGATTTCGGGACCGCCCCACCGCCCGCCGTCTGGCGCAACGGGGTCGGCGGTTGGGATGCCGCGAAGAAACTCGTCTCGTTCGCCGAGATGAAGACCCGCGTCGACGACCGCGTGGCCCCGCAGGCCAAGATCCCCGACCCGGTGAACGGTTACGCCTTCCTCACGGCCAAGGGCGGCCACCCCGGCAACGACGAACGCCACGCCGTGATCCGCCGCTGGCGCGCCGGCGCCGCCGCGCAGGCCCGCATCGAGGGCGAGCTGAAGGTGCCGGCCAAGACCAGCCAAGGCGTCCGCGCCCGCATCATCAGCGACCGCCGCGGCCTCCTCGGCGAATGGACCGTGAAGGGCGACGAGGCGACCGCCGTCACCCTCCCCTCGCTGGAGCTCGCCGCCGGCGAGACCCTCGACTTCATCCTCGACGACCTAAATGGCTCGAACAGCGACGGCTTCGCCTGGGCGCCGACAATCAAGGACGCCAAGACCGGCGAGACCATCGCCTCGGCGGCCGCCGAGTTCGGCAAGGTCGCCGACGCCCAATCCGCCTGGTCGGCCCTCGCCCAGGTCCTCCTCGAATCCAACGAATTCAACTTCGTCGACTGATGACCCCCGCCGAACTCTTCCAACACAGCCGCCGGGAATTCCTCCGCAAGTGCGGCATGGGCCTCGGCGCCACGGCGATGGCGGCCATGCTGCAGCGCGAGCTGCGCGCCGCGCCGGTGGCGGTCGACCCGCTCCGCCCGCTGGCGCCCCGGCGCCCGCCGCTGCCCGCCAAGGCGAAGCACGTCATCCACATCTTCGCCAACGGCGGCCCCTCCCACGTCGACACCTTCGACCGCAAGACCGCGCTCGACAAGTACCATGGCCAGAAGCTGCCGGGCGACTACATCGCGACCGAACGCAAGACCGGCGCGGCCTTCCGTTCCCCGTTCACGTGGAAGCGCTACGGCCGGAGCGGGCTCGAGGTCAGCGAACTCTTCGCGAAGACCGCCGAGTTCGCCGACGACCTTTGCGTGATCCGCTCGATGAAGGCGGACGTCCCCAACCACGAGCCGTCGCTGCTGCTGATGAACTGCGGCGAAGCCCGTCAGGTGCGGCCGTCCTTCGGATCGTGGGTGACCTACGGCCTCGGCACCGAGAACGAGAACCTCCCGGGCTTCATGACGCTCTGCCCCGGCGGCTACCCCATCCAGGAGACTCAGAACTGGCAGTGCGGCTTCCTGCCGGGCGTCTACCAGGGCAACTACGTCGATTCCTCGAAGCGCAACGTCGACGACCTCATCGAGAACATCCGCAACCGCGGACTCTCGCGCCCCGCCCAGCGGCGCCAGCTCGACCTCCTGGCCCGCCTCAACGCCGAACACAAGGCCGCCCGCGCCGAGGATGCCGCGCTCGAAGCCCGCGCGCAGTCCTTCGAGATGGCCTACCGGATGCAGCTCGAGGCCACCGACGCGTTCGACATCAGCCGCGAGCCAGAGGCGATCCGCGCGATGTACGGCGACACGACCCAAGGCCGCCAGTTCCTGATCGCCCGTCGGCTCGTCGAGCGCGGGGTGCGTTTCGTCCAGCTCTGGCACGGGGCCGGCCAGCCGTGGGACAGCCACGACGACCTCGAGGTCCAGCACCGCCGCCTGGCCAACGAGTCCGACCAGCCGATCGCGGCCCTGCTGCGCGACCTTAAGCAGCGCGGCCTGCTCGACGAGACTTTGGTGATCTGGGGCGGCGAGTTCGGCCGTACTCCCACCGTGGAACTGCCGACGCCGGGTTCGAACGCCGGCAAGATCAACGGGCGCGACCACAACAACCATGGCTTCACGATGTGGCTGGCGGGCGGCGGCGCCAAGGGCGGCATGGTCCACGGGGAAACCGACGAGTTCGGCTTCCGGTCCGTCAAGGATGTCGTCCATGTGCACGACCTGCACGCGACCCTGCTCCGCCTGCTCGGCTTCAACCACGAAGAGTTCACCTTCCGCAGTTCGGGCCGGGACTTCCGCCTGACCGACGTGCACGGGAAGATCGTGACGAACCTGATCGCCTGAAGATGCGTCGCCTGTTCGCCCTGCTGGCGGTGGCCGGCGCCGCGCTCGCCCAACCCGCGCCGCAGGTCCTCAAGGACGTACCCTACCGCACGGGCGACGACCAGACCGCCTACGAGCGCGAACGCTGCCGACTCGACCTGACCCTCCCGGCGCCGGCGACGCAGCCGTTCGCGACCTACGTGTGGTTCTACGGCGGCGGCCTTAAGAACGGCGGCAAGGACATCCCGTCCGAATACTGCGCCGAGATCGCCCGGAGCTTCGCCCGCGAGGGTATCGCCGTGGTCGTCCCGGACTATCGCCTCAACCCAAGGGCGAAATACCCGGAATACGTCGACGATGCGGCCGCCGCCTTCGCCTGGACGCTCCGGAACATCGCGCGGCATGGGGGCGATCCGCGCAAAGTCTTCCTCGGCGGGCACTCCGCCGGCGGCTACCTGGCCCTGTTGGTCGGGTTCGACGAGTCCCGGCTGTGGCCCTACGGCTACGGCCTCAAGGACGTGGCCGGCATCGCGCAGGTCAGTGGCCAGGTCTTCACGCACTACACCGTCCGCGAGGAGCGCGGCCTGTCGCGCTACGCCACGACCGCCGACGAAGCCGCGCCGGCCTTCTTCGTGCGCAAGGCGCTCCCGCCGCTCCTGACGATCTACGCGGAGAACGACATGGCGGGCCGGGCCGAAGAGAACCTCTACCTGCTGGCGATGCTCAAGGGGGCCGGCCACGCCGAAACGACTTCGCTCAAGGCCGTGGGCAAGGACCACGGGTCCGTCGGCCACGACCTCCGGTTCGCGGACGACCCGGGACACCAGGCGGTCCTCCGCTTCATCCGGA
>JBEELT010000010.1:0-27627 GCA_041167995.1 Verrucomicrobiota bacterium
CCAAGGGTCGCTGACAGTCCGCGGAACACCATGCCTAAGAGGACCGATATCCGTACCATCCTCATCATCGGCTCGGGACCGATCATCATCGGCCAAGCCTGCGAATTCGATTATTCCGGGACCCAAGCGTGCAAGGCGCTCCGCGAGGAGGGCTACCGCGTCATCTTGGTCAACTCGAACCCGGCCACGATCATGACCGACCCGGAGACGGCGGATATCACCTACGTGGAACCCCTCACGGTAGAATCGGTGGAACGCATCATCGCCAAGGAGAAGCCCGACGCCCTCCTCCCGACCCTCGGCGGCCAGACCGCCCTCAACCTCTCCCTCAAGCTCGCCCGCACCGGTGTCCTGCAGAAGCACGGCGTCGAGCTCATCGGCGCCAAGGAAGCCGCGATCGAGCGCGGCGAGGACCGCGAGATCTTCAAGAAGCTGATGCTCGATATCGGCCTCGACGTCCCCCGCTCTCGCGTGGTCAAGACGCTCGACGCCGCGCGCGAGACCATCGCCCTCATCGGCGGCGAGTTCCCCGTCATCATCCGCCCGTCCTACACGCTCGGCGGCACCGGCGGCGGCATCGCCTACAATCGCGAGGAGTTTGAGCGCATGGCCCAGGCCGGCCTCGACGCCTCGCCCGTCCACGAGGTCCTCGTCGAGGAATGCCTCCTGGGCTGGAAGGAATACGAGATGGAGGTCATGCGCGACCACAAGGACCAGTGCGTGATCATCTGCTCGATCGAGAACTTTGACCCGATGGGCGTCCATACCGGCGACTCCATCACCGTCGCCCCCGCGCTCACGCTGACCGACAAGGAATACCAGCTGATGCGCGACGCCTCGTTCGCCGTCATCCGCGCGGTCGGCGTCGAGACCGGCGGCTCCAACATCCAGTTCTCGGTCAACCCCGCCACCGGCCGTATGATCGTGATCGAGATGAACCCGCGCGTGTCGCGTTCATCCGCGCTCGCCTCCAAGGCCACCGGCTTCCCGATCGCCAAGATCGCCGCCAAGCTCGCCGTCGGCTACTCGCTCGACGAGCTGCAGAACGACATCACGAAGTCCACCCCGGCCTGCTTCGAGCCGACCATCGACTACGTCGTCACCAAGATCCCGCGCTTCACGTTCGAGAAGTTCGTCGGCGCCGACACGACCCTCACGTCCGCGATGAAGTCCGTCGGCGAGGCGATGGCCATCGGCCGCACGTTCAAGGAATCCTTCCAGAAGGCGCTCCGCTCCCTCGAGATCGGCGCCTGGGGCTTCGGCTGCGGCGGCAAGTTCGGCGACGCCGCCTTCACCGACCTCACCGAGATCCGCGCGCGCCTCGCCCGCCCGAATCCGGAACGTCCGTTCTTCGTCCGCTACGCGATGCTCGCCGGCCTCACGGAGAAGGAGATCTTCGACCTTTCCAAGATCGACCCGTGGTTCCTGCGCCAGCTGCGCGGCCTCGTCGACATCGAACTCGCCCTCAAGGCCGCCGGCAAGTCCGTCGGCGTCGACCTGCTCCGCCAGGCCAAGGAGGCCGGCTTCGCCGACCGCCAGATCGCCCACGCGACCGGCCTCGCGCCTTCGTCGGTCTACTCTCAGCGTAACGCCGCCGGCATTAAGACGGTCTTCCGCCTCGTCGACACCTGCGCCGCCGAATTCGAGTCCTTCACGCCGTACTTTTATTCCACCTACGGCGACGAGTCGGAGGTCCGTCCGTCCCCGAAGTCGAAGGTCATGATCCTCGGCGGCGGCCCGAACCGCATCGGTCAGGGCATCGAGTTCGACTACTGCTGCGTCCATGCCTCCTACGCGCTGCGCGCGGCTGGCTACGAGACCGTGATGGTTAACTCCAATCCGGAGACCGTCTCGACCGACTACGACACGTCTGACCGCCTCTACTTCGAGCCGCTTACCCTCGAGGACATCCTCGAGATCTACCGCACCGAGCAGTGCATCGGCGCCATCGTCCAGTTCGGCGGCCAGACCCCGCTCAACCTCGCGGCCGACCTCGAGGCCCACGGCGTCAAGGTCGTCGGCACCTCGCCGGCCAGCATCGCGCTCGCCGAGGACCGCCAGCTCTTCAAAGACATCCTCATCGAGCTAGGTATCCGCCAGCCGGTCAACAAGACCGCGCTCTCCGCCGAGGAGGCCTACCGGGCCGCCGAGGAGATCGGCTTCCCCGTGCTCCTGCGACCCTCCTTCGTGCTCGGCGGTCGCGGCATGTTCATCGTCTACGGTATGGATGAGTTGAAGGCCGTCGTCCGCGAGGCCTTCGACGTCGCCCCCGGCAAGCCGGTGCTGCTCGACAAGTTCCTCGAGGACGCCATCGAACTCGACGTCGACGCCATCTCCGACGGCGAGACCACCGTCATCGGCGGGATGCTCGAGCACGTCGAGCACGCGGGTGTCCACTCCGGCGACGCCGGCATGGTCCTACCCCCGCACACGCTCTCGCTGGCCCTCGTCGACGAGGTCCGCCGCATCACCCATTCGCTCGCCCAGCGCCTCAAGGTCGTCGGCCTGATGAACATCCAGTTCGCGATCAAGGACGGCGTCGTGTTCATGCTTGAGGTCAACCCGCGCGCCTCGCGCACCATCCCGTTCGTGTCGAAGGCCATCGGCGTGCCGCTGGCGAAGCTCGCCTCGCTCTGCATGCTGGGCGCGAAGCTCAAGGACCTCGGCTTCACCCGCGAGATCCGTCCGCCCTATTGGTCCGTCAAGGAGTCCGTCTTCCCGTTCAGCCGTTTCCCCGGCGCCCCGGTCGCGCTCTCGCCCGAGATGCGTTCCACCGGCGAGGTGATGGGTTGCGATGACGACCTCGGCATGGCCTACGCCAAGGCGCAGATGGCCGCGCAGCCCGCGCTCCCCGTCGCCGGCAACGCCTTCCTCTCGGTCACGGACCGCGATAAGGATGGCGCCGTCGCCGTCGCCCGCGACCTGGCCTCGCTCGGCTTCAGCATCTACTCCACGAGCGGCACGGCCGCGGCCATCGAGGCCGCCGGCGTCAAGGTCACCAAACTTGGCAAGATTTCGGAGGGCGCCCGTCCCAACGTGCTCGACCTCCTCAAGAATGGCCAGCTCCAGATGATTGTGAACACCGCCGCCGGTATGCTCCCCCGCAAGGACGAGAACGCCATGCGGTCCGAGGCCGTGCTCCGGGGCGTCTACATGGCCTCCACGATGAACGCGGCCCGCGCCGCGGTCCTGGGTATCCGCTCCCTCAAGGAGCACCCCCTCACTGTCAGTTCCCTCCAGGAGCACGCAAAGGTGCTTCCCCCTCGGGTTTGATTCCGATACATTTCTTCTTCCCATGAAATACCCCGTCCTCGCCGCGCTGGCAGTCGCCGTCGCGTCCCTCCATGCCGCCGACGAGGCGAAGCCGGCCACCCCGGCCGCCGTCCCTTCTCCCGCCGCCCAACCCAAGATGCTCACCCCCGAACAACAGAAACAGGCCTTCTACCTGCAGGGATTCTTCCTCGCCGGCCAGACGCCCCTGCCGCAGATCACCTCCCAGCTCGAACTCTCCGATGAGGAACTCGACCAGGTGATCGCCGGCATGCGTGCCGCGGTCAAGGGCGAGCAGCCCAAGGTGAAGCCAGACGACGCCCTCATCGCCGGCGCCGAGAAGTTCTTCGCCGAGCGCGTCGCGGGTAAGTCCAAGCGCTGGGCCACCCAGAACGAGGCCTTCCTCGCCAAAGTCGACGCCGACAAGGATGTCGTGAAGAGTCCCTCCGGCCTCCGTTACAAGATCGTCACCCCGGGCACCGACCCGAAGCCCGTCGCCACCAGCACGGTCAAGTGCCGCTACACCGGCAAACTCGTCGACGGCAAGGTCTTCGACTCGACCGCCACCCGCGGCAACGAGCCTGCCGAGTTCGGTCTCGGCCAGGTTATCCCGGCCTGGACCGAAGGCGTGCAGAAGATCGGCAAGGGCGGCAAGATCGTCATCTACGCCCCGGCCGCCCTCGGCTATGGTAAGGAAGGCCAAGGCCCCATCCCCGGGGAGTCCGTCCTCGAGTTCGAGGTCGAACTGGTCGAGTTCAAGTAATCTCCCACCGAGTTCGTGCCCCGACGGCGCACCGCGAGGTGCGCCGTCTTGCTTGTCGGGGGGAACAAAACCCCTCATACGCATTACCTACCCCTCAGCATGCCCCGTCTGCTGCCCGCCCTCTTCCTCGCTTCCGCGGCCCTGCTCCGCGGTGAAGTCGAGTCTTTGGCACGGCTCCCGGCGGTGACCTTCGCGGTCGACCGGGTCCTGCCGCTCGACCAGGCCATCGACCGCGCGCTGAGCCATAACCTCGGCCTGGCGGTCAACCGCCTGGACGCCGGCAACGCCCAGGACGTCGCCATCATCGCCGATGCCGAGTTCGATACGGCCCTCGGTTGGACGAATGGCTTGCGCCGTTCGGCCGATCCCGCCGCGCGCGCCGCGGGCTCGCCCGCCGCCGGCGGGTTCGACTCCGACCTGAGCCTGACGCGCAAGTTCACCTGGGGCGGACGGCTCACCGTGGGCGCCGGCGTCACCCGCCAGTGGGATGAGCCCACCTTCCCGGGCAGTCCTTCCCGTTACGACCTCGGCACTAGCATCACCTACGTCCAGCCGTTGCTGGCCGGCGGCTGGGGGCGCGTCAACCTCACGACCCTCATCGGCGCCCGCCAGACCGCGCTCCGCGGCCGGCTCGCCCTGCGCGCCGCGGCCCTCGACCTGATCCGCGACACCGAGGTCGCCTACTGGACGCTCGCGGGCGCCCGCACGTTGGTGGCGCTCCGCGAGACGAGCCTGCGTTCCGCCGAATCGTTGCTCGCGCAGATCCGCGCCCGCCGTTCGCTGGGCGACGCCACCATCCTCGACGAGCTCCAGGCCGAGGCCGAGGTGGCTGGTCAGCGCGTCGCCGTGCTGACGGCGACCCAGTCGGTCGATGGCGCGGAGATGGCCCTGCGTCGCCTGCTCGGGCGCGGCACCGTCGAGGACGTGCAGGTCGCGATCGCGGTTCCACCGCTCGTCCCTGCGACGACGCCGGCCGTCGGTGACTTCGCCCCGTGGGTCCGTACCGTCGCATCCTTCGATTTCGCCACGGCGATTCAGCTGGCCCAGCTCGCCCAGGCGGAGGCGAACCTCGAGCAGGCCGACCAGAACGACCAGGCGCGCCTGGACCTCACCTTGTCAGGCGCCAGCTTCGGCGAACCCGCGCTCGGCCTGGGTGGCGGTTTTGACAATTACCGTAACCGCGCCGGGTGGAGCAACTCGGTCTCGCTCGCCTACCGGATTCCGCTCGGTGCCCGCGAGAACGCCGCGAACCTGCGCGTCGCCACCCGGGCGAAGCGCCAGGCGGAACTGCGCCTCGCGGACGTCCGTCAGTCTCTGGTGTTCACCGCCCGCGCCGTCTGGCGCGATCTCGAGGCCGCCCGGGCCCGCGTCGTCGCCGCGACCTCAGCCCTCGGTCTCCAACGCAAGTCGAACGAAGGCGAGCGCGCCCGCTACCAGGCGGGGCAGTCGGACCTGCCGCGCGTGCTCCAGGCGCAGGCCGCCCTGGACGCCGCCCAGCTGGGCTGGTTGCAGGCGGTCCTCGATCATCGCGCCGCCGGCGTCCGCGCCGCCCGGCTCGATGGCTCCATCTTGCCCGCCCATGGCTTCGCCATGGAGACCGTGGAGGCCAAGGCCGGCGACGGCCTGGGCTCCCTCGACGCGCTGCCTCCCTTGCCCGAAACCCCATGAAATTCCTCAAGCCCTTGATCCTGGTCGCGCTCGTCGGCGGGCTCGCCTTCGCGTTCTGGCCCGACCGCAAGCCCAAGTCGCGGACGGCCATGGGGATTTCCGAGGCCCGCGCGGAGCGCCGCGACATCAAGGAGACCGTCGAGGCCGCCGGGTTCGTCCGCGCCGTCATCTTCAGCAGCATCCGCGCCCAGGTCAGCGGCCCGATCCTGAAGCTCAACGTCCAGACCGGGGACATGGTCAAGAAGGACCAGATCCTGGTCGAGCTTGATCCCGTCCTGGCCAATGCCGACGAAGAACAGGCCCGCCGGACGCTCCAGCTGCAGATCCTCACGTTGGAGCGGCTCGAGCGCGACCTGCGCCGCGTCGAGGTGCTCGTGAAGGAAGGGTTCGTCTCCGAACGCGAGGTCCTCGACCATCGCACCGCGTACGACGTCGCCAAACTGCAGCGCGACATCGCCCAGGCCAAGCTCGACACCGCCGTCGAGATGGTGCGTCGTACGATCATCCGCGCTCCGCACGACGGCCAGATCTCCGACTGCACCGTGCTCGTCGGCCAGATCGTCATCGGCGCCCAGTCGATTAACAACGGGACGCCCCTGATGACGGTCTCCGACACCTCCGTGCTGCGCGTCGACGTCAACCTGAACGAGTTCGCCGCCACCCGCGTCGAACTCGGCAAGGACGCCTTGGTCACGTTCGACTCGATCCCCGGGCTGCGCAAGGCCGGCAAGATCAACTTCATGACGCCCTTCGGCACCGCCGACCTCAAGGTGCCGGACCTGCGCGTCTTCCCGACCCAGGTCTCTTTCCCCGCCGGCGACGGCGTCCGCCCCGGCATCAGCGCGAACATCACGGTCACCGTCGACAGCGTGAAAGGCTGCGTGGCGGTACCCGTCTCCGCCGTCTTCGTCGAGGGCGCCGACCGGCTGGTCTACGTCCGCGGGGCGGATGGCGAGTGGGAGCCCCGCAAGGTCCGCCTCGGCCTGAGCGACGCGGGTTGGTCCCAGGTACGCGAGGGCCTCGAGCCCGGCGCCGTCGTCAGCCTGGTCCGGCCCTCCCTGGTCCGCTAGATGGCGTCGCTCATCTCCATCCGCGGGCTCCGCAAGACCTACCGCATGGGCGACGAGAACGTCCATGCCCTCGCCGGGGTCGACCTCGATTTCGCCGCCGGCGAGTTCGTGGCGATCCTCGGTCCCTCCGGCTCCGGCAAGTCCACCCTGATGCACATCCTCGGCTTCATGGATACGCCGAGCGAAGGCAGCATCGTCTTCGAGGGCGAGGAAGTCGCGCGGCTCGGCGCAGACCGCCGCGCCTGGTATCGCTCCAACCGCGTCGGTTTCGTCTTCCAGTCCTTCAACCTGCTCCCGCGCCTCACCGTGCTCGAGAACGTCGCCTTGCCCTTGCTGTACCGCGAGCGCCCCGAGGCCGCCGCCGCCGCCGCCGCGGCGCGCGTCGCCCTGGAGCGCGTCGGGATGTCGCATCGGCTCGACCATCGCCCCGGCCAGCTGTCCGGCGGCGAACGCCAGCGCGTGGCGATCGCCCGGGCCATCGTCGGCTCGCCCGCCATCATCTTCGCGGACGAACCCACGGGCAACCTCGACGTCCGCAACGTGGATCTCGTGCTCGACCTCCTTGGGTCGCTCATCAAGGAAGGCATCACGGTCGTGCTGGTCACCCATGACCTCTCCGTCGCCGAACGGGCGCGCCGGGTGATCACGATGCGGGCCGGGCTCGTCCAGGAGGACCGCCAACGATGAACTTCCTCGAACGGCTCCGCCCCGCGGTCGTGAACGGCCTGCGCGAACTCCGCGCGAACAAGATCCGCTCCCTGCTCTCGATGTCGGGCATCATCCTCGGCGTCGCCTCGCTCGTCGCGATGGTGACCGTCGTGCAGGGCATGGTCGGCAACTTCCGCCAGTTCGTCGACGCCATGGGCGGCATCGAGAAGATCACGGTCGACAAGCAGCCGCTCCCGAAGGAGCAGGAGCACCTCGCCGAGCTTTCCGAGGGCATCACGATGCGCGACGTCGACCGCCTCCGCCGGACCGTCCCCCTAGTGCGCAACATCTCCCCCGAGGCTCGCGTGGGTTTCGAGAAACTCGCCTTCGACGGACGCGAGACCAGCACCTACGTCAACGGCGTCACGGCGGACTACCTGCCCGTGGCCAAGCGCTGGGTCGACCCCGGCCAGGGCCGCTTCATCAGCGACCTCGACGTGCTCAACCTCAATGACGTGATCGTGCTCGGTTCCGCCGTGGTGCCGGACCTGTTCCCCGCCAACGTCGACCCCGTCGGTCAGGTGGTCAAGGTCCGCGGCCGGCGGTTCACGGTCATCGGCATCCTCAACAACATCGAGGGCTCGGGCATGCAGATCCGTTCCGCCAGCTCGCGCGGTTCGGGCGGCTCCTGGCGCTGGCGCAACAGCGGGGTGTTCATCCCCGTGAGCACCGCCCTGACCAAGTTCAACGGCAACGACCGCCTGAGCGGGCTGGGCCTGCGCATCGCCGACCCGGACCAGCTCCGCGACGCCGTCGAGCAGACCGAGCGCACCCTGCTCGCCGCCCACAAGGGGCTGCGCGACTTCTCCATCACCACGAACGAGCAGACGCTGGAGGACTTCCGCAAGACGGAGGTCGCCTTCAAGCTATCCCTCGGCGGGGTCGCGGGGATCTCGCTCTTCGTCGGCGGGATCGGCATCATGAACGTGATGCTCGCGTCCATCAACGAGCGCATCCGGGAGATCGGGGTGCGCAAGGCCGTCGGTGCGCGCGGTTCCGACCTGTTCCTGCAGTTCCTAGCCGAGGCCGCGGTCGTCTCGGTGGTAGGCGGCCTCCTCGGCCTGCTGGTCTCCACCGGCATCGTCGGCGTGATGAACTACATCCTCACCCAAGCCCTCCCGACCGGCGCGGTCGCGACCTTGGATTGGGTGATCATGGCCCAAGGGCTCGCCTTCTCGGTCGTGATCGGCCTCGTCGCCGGCGTCTACCCCGCGCTGCGCGCCGCCCGACTCGACCCCATCGAAGCCCTTCGCCACGAATGAAAACCACGCTCCTCGCCTGCCTGTCCCTGCCGGCCCTCCTCCTGGCCGAACCGTTGTCGCCGCTGCCTGTCTGGAAGGACGTCCCGCCCGCGGAGACGCTCGCGCCCAAGCCCGGTCAGGACCCGAAGGGCATCCTGAACAAGAACGGTCATCGTACCGACGTGCTGATCCCTGAGTTCATCGTCTGGCCCGCGGCCAAGCCGCACTCCCCGCTCATCATCGTCTGCCCCGGCGGCGGCTACGGCATCCTCGCCGAGGAGCACGAAGGCGCCGAGGTCGCGCGCCGCCTCAACGCCCAGGGCGTCGGCGCCGTGGTGCTCCGCTATCGCGTCCCGCGCCGCAGCAACGACCAGCCCTGGATCGTCCCGGTGCTGGATGCCCGTCGGACGCTTGAATTGGTCCGCGAGCGTGCGGCCGAGTGGAACGCCGACCCGAAGAAGATCGGTATCCTTGGTTTCTCCGCCGGCGGCAACCTCGCCGCCCGCGTGGCCTACTCCCCTGCCGCCGCCGATGCGCCCCGTCCAGATTTCGCCGTGATGGTCTACCCGGCCTACCTCTTCGAGAAGGACAAGCCAGACAGCGTGCTGCGCGAAGGACCCGACGGCGTCGTCCCGCCGAAGGGCCCCAAGCCGGTGCCGGCGTTCTTCGCGCACAGCGCCGACGACCCTTACCCGGCCGAAGGCTCGATGGCCCTCGCTGCGAAGCTCAAGTCGCTCGGTGGCAGCGCCGAGGTCCACGTCTGGTCCAAGGGCGGCCATGGTTGGGGCGCTTCCGACCGCTGCCTCGCCGCGAAGGAGTGGACCAATGTCCTCGTCGCCTGGATGAAGGATCGCGGCTTGCTGACGCCCTGAGCGCCCGCGCTGCCCGGGCATGAAAAAGCCGCCCCGATCAGGGGCGGCTTTCTTTGGGACGTTCGGTCCGCTTACTTGGCCTTCGCGTCCTTCGCCGGGGCTTCGCCCACGATCTCGACGGACTTGATCTCGACGCGCTCGGTCGGGGTGGAGCGCTCCTGGCCGACGCACGGGATGGCGGCGATCTTATCGAGCACGTCCTGGCCGGAGACCAGCTTGCCGAAGGCGGTGTACTTGTTGTTCAGGAAGTCGGCGTTGCCGTGGCAGATGAAGAACTGGCTGCCGGCGCTGTCCGGGTCGGCCGAGCGGGCCATGGAGAGCACGCCGCGGACGTGGGCGCGGTTGTTGAACTCCGCCTTAATCTGGTAGCCGGGGCCGCCGGTGCCGGCGACGCCGCGGGCGCCGACCTTGGAGTTCGGGCAGCCGCCCTGGATCATGAAGCCCTTGATGATGCGGTGGAACGCCGTGCCGGTGTAGTAACCCTCGCGGGAGAGCTTCAGGAAGTTGGCGACGGTCTTGGGGGCCACGTCGGGCCAGAACTCGACGGTCATGTCGCCGTAGTTCGTGTGGATGATGACGTTGGGTGCGGCTTCGGTGGTTTCTTTCATGGGAGAAGGGGCCGGCTGGGCGGCGGGCTTGTCGGCCGCGGTCTGGCCGATACAGGCCGTCGCGGCGAGGGCGCAGAGGCAGAGGAGGCGGAGGGGGCTCATGCCTCCGAGGGAAAGCCTCCCTTGTTCGCCCGCAACCCCAAACCTCCGCTTGCCACCCGCCCCGGGCGGGGGCACGTTGTCTCCACGCATGCGCGTCCACGTCAACGACGAGCCCCGGGAAACCGCCGCCGCCCACCTCGCCGCCCTCCTCCAGGAGCTGGGGGTCGCGCAGGAGCCCGCCGTCGCCGCTGCCGTCGATGGCCAGGTCGTCCCGCGTTCGCGCTGGTCCGAACAACCGCTTTCCGAGGGCGCCCAGGTCCTCGTCATCCGCGCCGCCCAAGGCGGCTGAACCTATGCTCCGCTTCGTCAAGGAACTCTTCGCGTCGAAACCCGAGGCTCCCGCCCCGGCCAACCTCGTGCTCATCAGCCCCAACGGCAAGTACGTCGAAGGCCGCGCCATGCTCAAGACCACGCGGGCGCTGCTCGATGCCGGCCTCGCGCGCTTCCATCTCCGCGAGTACGATTGGACTGACGCCCAGCATCTCGAGTTCATCGACGCGCTGCCCAAGGCCTACTGGTCGCGGCTCGTTCTGCACGGCCGCCCGGAGCTCGCGCTCGCCCGGCCCCTCGGCGGCGTGCACCTGCGCGCCGGCGAGCGTCGCCACCGCGCCTGGCCCAAGGAACTCGCCCTCAGCTGCTCCTGCCACTCCTACGACGAGCTGCAGCAGACGGCCGGTCCCTGTGCCTATGCGTTGCTGAGCCCGCTGTTCCCCTCCGTCTCCAAATCCGGCTACCAGCCGCAGCGCACCGTGCTCGAGCTCGCCGCGATCCGCAGCCATTGGCGCGCGCAGGGTGGGTGTCCAGTCTACGCCCTCGGCGGCGTCACCGCGCAGACCGCGCCGCAGGCCCGCGAACTTGGTTTTGACGGCGTCGCGTTCCTCGGGGAAGTCTGGGGGGCGGAGAACCCGGTGAAGGCCTTCCTCGAGATCGAGCGCGCCTGGTCCAAGACGCCGCGCCCGCTTCTCCGCAAGTACTGAGCCTCGCGTCGTGACGCCGCGCCTGCAGTTCCTGACGCTGGATGCCTCGCCGCTCTCGCATCCGGAGCAGGTCCGTGCCGCCTTGCGCGGCGGCGTCCGCTGGATTCAGGTCCGCGCCAAGGGCCGCGCCGAGGACGAGTGGGTCGCGCTCGCCCGCGCGGTCGTCGCGCTGTGCCGTGAGCACGGCGCCACCTGCGTCGTCAATGATTCCCCGCGCGTGGCCCGGCTCGCCGGCGCCGACGGCGTCCACCTCGGCCCCGAGGACGCGACGCCCGCCGAGGCGCGCCGCGAACTGGGCGAAGCGGCGATCGTCGGCGCCACCTTGAACTTCCCCGCGCACCTCGCCCGCCTCGGCGCGACCCGCGTCGACTACGTGGGCGTCGGTCCGTTCCGTCCGACGACGAGCAAGGCGAAGCTCGCCCCGGTGCATTCGGCGGACTCGCTCGCGGCCTTGATCGCCGCGGCCGCCCCGCGCCCGGCGTTCGCCATCGGCGGCGTGGTGGCGGAGGATTTCCCCGCTTTGCGGGCCCTCGGCGCCTACGGTATCGCGGTCAGCGGGGCCATCGCCCTGGCGGCCGACCCCGAGGCTGCGGCCCGCGCCCTCGTCGCGTCGGTCGGCGCCTAGTTTCGTGCGCGTGGGCTGGACAAGCCCGCCGGGTCTGGGATTGTGTGCCTTCCGATGGCCTCGCTCCGCATCGCCGACCGCACCTTCGCCTCGCGCCTCCTCACGGGCACGGGCAAGTACGCCTCCGCGGCCCAGCTCCGCGCCGTGCTGGACGCCTCCGGCGCCGAGGTCGTCACGATGGCCATCAAGCGCGTGCGCTTCGACGCGGCCGACGACGGCATCCTGTCCGCGCTCGACCGATCCAGGCATCTGATCCTGCCGAACACCTCCGGGGTCCGCACGGCCAAGGAGGCGATCTTCGCCGCCGAGCTCGCCCGCGAGGCGCTGCAGACTTCCTGGCTCAAGCTCGAGATCCACCCGGACCCGAAGTACCTGATGCCCGACCCGGTCGAGACCCTCGAGGCCTGCCGCGAACTGGTAAAGAAGGGCTTCACCGTCCTGCCGTACATCCATGCCGACCCCGTGCTGGCCAAGCGCCTCGAGGAGGTCGGCGCCGCCGCGGTCATGCCGCTGGGCGCGCCCATCGGCTCCAATCGCGGCCTGCTGTCGCGCGATTTCCTCCGCATCATCATCGAGCAGGCCCGCGTGCCCGTGATCGTCGACGCCGGGATCGGCGCGCCGTCGCACGCCGCCGAAGCTCTTGAGCTGGGAGCTGATGCCGTGCTCGTGAACACCGCCATCGCCTCTTCCGGCGACCCGCTCGCGATGGCCCGCGCCTTCCGCCTCGCCGTCGAAGCCGGTCGCGCCGCCCGCGAAGCCGGCCTGGGCGCTGGTTCCGTCACCGCGCAGCCGACTTCGCCGCTGACGGGTTTTCTCGACTGAGGCCATGGCCGCCAAGCCCGGCAGAATCCGCGCCGACGAGCTCCTCGTGAAGCTCGGCCTCGCACCCTCCCGGTCGATGGCCCAGGCCCTGATCCTCGGTGGCAAGGTCCGCTCCGGCCCCGACAGCGTCGTGCAAAAGGCTTCGCAATCCTTCCCCGAGGATGCCGTCCTCCTCGTCGAGCAACCACCCCGCTTCGTCTCGCGCGGCGGCGAGAAACTGACCGGGGCGCTCGACCATTTCGCCATCCCCGTCGCCGGCCTCCACGGACTCGACGTCGGCGCCTCGACCGGCGGTTTCACCGACTGCCTCCTGCAACGCGGTGTCGCCGACATGACCTGCGTCGACGTCGGCACCGCCCAGTTGCACGCCAAGCTCCGCGCAGATGCCCGCGTCCGCAATTTCGAGAAGTTCAACGCCCGCGAACTCAACGCCGTCGAGCTCCCGCACCTGACCTACGGCATCGTGGTCATGGATCTTTCGTTCATCTCGCTCGGTCTCATTTTGCCGATCGCCTGGCAGCGAGTAGGGAAGGGCGGTCACCTCGTCGCGCTCATCAAGCCGCAGTTCGAGGCGACCAAGGCCGAGGCCGACAAGGGCCGGGGCATCATCAAGGACCCGGTCATCCACGCCCGCGTGGTCGAGGCCTTGACCGCCACCGGCGCCGGCCTGCCCGGGGCCACCGTCCTCGGCGTCATCCCATCCCCCATCGAAGGCGGGGAGGGCAATAAGGAGTTCTTGATGGGGCTGAGGAGGGGATAGGGAATGGGCCAGGGTCAGGGCTAGGGCTGGGAAATGAGGGTGAAATCCAAAAAACACCCCTTTTGGGCGGTTTTTGCTCCTGTCCCTAGCCCCGGCCCTAACCCTAACCCTGCGCCGCCGGCGCCCACCCCATTTCTCCTTGCCCTCGGCCTTCCGTCCCTTACTTCCAAACCTCCCATGACCACCGAAGGTAAGCTCAAGCGCTCCCGCAATCCCCTCGACTTCGATTTCACCGAACCCGAGGCCTTGACGCGCTACGTCACCGAGACGGGCAAGATCCTGCCCCGCAAGCTGACCGGCCTCACCGCCCGCCAGCAGCGTCATATTGCCAAGGCCGTGAAGCGCGCCCGCAATATGATCACGATGAAGTAAACGGTCGCCCATCGACCAGACGAGGCCGCCTGACCAGGCGGCTTTTTTGTTGCCCGGGATGGGAGGTTGCCCCCGTCCGGGCCACAGGGTAAAACGGGCGGGACAATCCCGCCGTCTCCGCCTATCCGCTTCCTGTCCTTGGACTCGCCCGTTCCCAGCCCGCTCACGACCTCGCCGACCGACCTCGCGCGCGCGGCGGAGCTCCTGCGCACCGGCCAGTGCGTGGCGCTGCCGACCGAGACGGTCTACGGCCTGGCCGCCGACGCGTTGAACCCGACGGCGGTCGCCCAGGTCTTCGCGATCAAGGGTCGCCCGCTACTGGATCCGCTCATCGTGCACGTGCCCGACCTCGCCGGCCTCGCGCAGGTGGCCGAGCCCGATGCGCGGCTGGCTAAGCTCGCCGCGCTCTGGCCCGGCCCGCTCACGGTCGTGCTGCGTCGCAAGGCGGGCGTGCCCGATCTCGTCACCGCGGGCAAGGACACGGTGGCGGTCCGTCTGCCCGCCCACCCGGTCTTCCGCGAGGTGCTCCGGCTCGCCGGCCGGCCGCTCGCCGCCCCGAGCGCCAACCCGTTCGGTTACGTCAGCCCCACCCGCGCCGCGCACGTCGTCGCGTCGCTCGGCGCGAGGTGTCCTTGGGTCGTCGACGGTGGTCCCTGCGAGCATGGCGTCGAATCGACGATCTTGGACCTCTCCGTTCCGGGGCGCGCCCGCCTACTCCGTCCCGGCCCGATTCCGGTGGAGACGCTCCGCGGCTTGCTCGGCGAGGTCGAGGTCGTCACGCGCGCCGCGAGCCAACACGCCCCGCAGGATGCGCCGGGCATGCTCGATCGGCATTACAGCCCCGCGACGAAGGTCGCGCTCTTCCCGGTCGGCTCGCTGCCGGTCGTCGCGAACCTCCGTTCCGCCGTGGTCTTCCTCGGTCGGCGCGCGTCGCCGCCCGCGAACGCCGACGTCTTCCTACTCTCGGAATCGGGCGCGGTCGCGGAGGCCGCGCATCACCTGTTCGACCTGCTCCGCCGGCTGGACGGCCGCGGTTATGAGACGATCCATATCGAGCTGGCCGACCCTGCCGGGCTCGGGGCCGCCTACAACGACCGCCTGACCCGCGCCGCCGCCCGCTGATGCAGAACCTCCTCGAGACGTTGAAGAAGTCGACCGACTTCCTGGGCCGTAAGGGTATCGAGAAGCCGCGCGTCGAGGCGGAGCATCTGTTCGCCGCCGCGCTCGGGCTCAAGCGGCTCGACCTCTACCTGCAGTTCGAGCGCCTGTTGACCGACGCCGAGGCCGATCGCCTGCGTGGTTTCGTGGTGCGCCGCGGCAATCGCGAGCCGCTCCAGCACATCGTCGGTCAGGTGGAGTTCCGCGACCTCGTCCTGAAGTCGGACAAGCGCGCGCTTGTGCCGCGGCCCGAGACGGAGGAATTGATCGACCTCGCGCTGGCCCTGTTCCCGGCCGAGCAGGCCGTGCGCGTCCTCGACCTCGGCACGGGCTCGGGCGCGATCGCGCTGGCGCTCGCCGCCGAACGTCCGGCCTGGAAGGTCGAGGCCGTTGACCGTTCGCCCGACGCCCTGGCGCTCGCCCGGGAGAACGCCGCGCAGTGCGGCCTCGCCGAGCGCGTCGCGTTCGCGGAGTCCGACTGGTTCGCCGCGGTCACCGACGCCTACGACCTGATCGTCTCAAACCCGCCTTACCTGACGGAGGCCGAGGTGGCCGCCGCCGAGCCCGAGGTGCGCGAGTTCGACCCGAAGTCCGCCCTCATCGCGCCCGACGAGGGGCTGGCCGACCTGCGCCGTATCCTGACCGACGCCCCGCGCTTCCTGCGCGCCGGCGGGTGGGTGCTTCTCGAGACCGGCATCGACCAGCACGCGGCCTTGGCGACCTTGTCCGCCCAGCTCGGTTATGCGGAATCCGCCGGTCGACCCGACATGAGCGGCCGTCCGCGATTCTGGCAGGCGAGGAAAGGCTAACTCAATCAGGGCTAGGGCCAGGGCCAGGGCCGGGGACAGGAGCGTTCGTCGGCACACGCGCATCAGCCGATCGCGCCTTGGACCATTCTTGCTCTCGTCCTAGCCCCAGCCCCGGCCCTAGCCCTGGCCCTCTGGAGCTTGGCCCTCCTTTCTTGCCCTTCCTCCATCCTTCCCTCTTTACTGACCTTATGTCCCAGCAGCCCGCCGCCAAACCGAAGACCGCCATCACCCCGACCCGTCAGGATGACTATCCGGAATGGTACCTTCAGGTGATCAAGCATGCCGACTTGGCCGAGAACAGCCCGGTCCGTGGTTGCATGGTGATCAAGCCGTGGGGCTACGCCCTCTGGGAAAACATCCACCGCGACCTCGACGAGAAGTTCAAGGAGACGGGCCACGTGAACGCCTACTTCCCGCTCTTCATCCCGGTCAGCTACATCCAGAAGGAAGCCGCCCACGTCGACGGCTTCGCCAAGGAGTGCGCCGTCGTCACCCACTCGCGCCTCGAGATGGGCCCCGACGGGAAGCTTGTTCCCGCGGGCGAGCTCGAGGAGCCCCTCATCGTCCGCCCGACTTCCGAGACCATCATCGGCGAGACTTACTCCAAGTGGGTCCAGTCCTATCGCGATCTCCCAATCCTCATCAACCAGTGGGCCAACGTCGTCCGCTGGGAAATGCGTACGCGTCTCTTCCTCCGCACGGCCGAGTTCCTCTGGCAGGAAGGCCACACGGTCCACGCGACCGAGGCTGAAGCCGTCGAGGAGACCAACAAGATGCTCGAGGTCTACGCTGACTTTGCCGAGAACCACATGGCGATGCCGGTTATCAAGGGTCGTAAGACCGAAGGCGAACGCTTCCCGGGCGCCGTCGACACGCTGTGCATCGAATCGATGATGCAGGATCGCAAGGCCCTCCAGGCCGGCACCTCGCATTACCTCGGGCAGAATTTCTCCAAGTCCTGCAACATCCAGTTCCAGGACGAGAAGGGTACGCAGCAATACGCGCACACGACCTCCTGGGGCGTGTCCACCCGCCTCATCGGCGGCATGATCATGACGCATTCCGACGACGACGGCTTCGTCGCGCCGCCCCGCCTCGCGCCGCAGCACGTGGTGATCTGCCCGATCTACAAAGACGACGCCACCAAGGCCGACATCCTCGCCTATTGCCAGTCGCTCCAGAAGGAACTCTCCACCCAGCGCTTCCATGACCGCAAGGTCGTCGTGACCGTCGACAACCGCGACATCCGCGGCGGCGACAAGGCTTGGGGCTGGATCAAGAAGGGCGTGCCGCTGCGCGTCGAGGTCGGCCCGCGCGACTTCGCGGCCAACGCCGTCTTCGTCGCCCGACGCGATACCGGCGAGAAGGCCGGCATCCCGCGCGCCGAGTTCGTCGCCACCGTGGTCGAGCGCCTGCAGTCGATCCAGGATAACCTCCTCGCCCGCGCCAAGGCCCACCGCGCCGCGAACACCCGCGACATCGACACCTTCGAGGAATTGAAGGCCTACTTCACCGCCAAAAATCCGGAGCGTCCGGAGATCCACGGCGGCTTCGCGATGTGCCACTGGAACGGCTCCAAGGCCGTCGAGAAGCGCCTCAAGGAAGAGCTCAAGGTCACCATCCGCTGCATCCCGCTCGACGCCCAGGACGAGCCCGGCAAGTGCGTCGTCACCGGCGAGCCCAGCCCCCGCCGAGTGGTGATGGCGAAGGCCTACTGATTGGCGGAGCCAATCACGGGGCTAGGGCCAGGGGCAGGGCTAGAGGTAGGGACAGCACCACTTGCTGGCCTTTTCTGATTCTCCCTACCCGCCGGTGGCGGCGGCTTCGCCGTCGCCGAACTTTAGGCGGAGTTTCCGGCCCGGGGTGACGCCCTCGCGGGTGCTGATGACGGCGCCGTCGGCGTCGCGCACGATGCTGTAACCACGGGCCAGCACGGACTCGAAGCCCGCCGAGTTCAGGCGCTTGCCGAGTTGGTCGAGTTTCTCCCGCGCCACGCCCATCCGGGCCTTGGGGGAGAGGCGATGGAGTTCGCTGCCGAGTTCGGAGAGCCGGTGGCGGTGGTCCGCGACGATTTCCTCGGCGGCCCCGTCGAGGCGCTCGCGCAGGAGGTCGAGGTCCTGGTAGAGGGACTGCAGGCGGGCTTTGGGCGAATGGCGCGCGAGTTCGGAGCCGAGCAGGCGCAGGCGGTCGCGCAGCTTCGTCTGGCCGGAGGCGATCAGTTCCGCCGCGGCCGTCGGCGTCTCCGCACGGCGGTCCGCCGCGAAGTCGCAGAGGGTGAAGTCGGTCTGGTGGCCGACGGCGGAGATGACCGGGGTGCGGCTCGCGCGCACGGCGCGGACGAGTTGTTCGTCATTGAAGCCCCACAGGTCCTCCATCGAGCCACCCCCGCGGCCGACCACGATCAGGTCGATGCCGGGGATGACGTTGGCCTGCTTCAGGCCGTTGATCACCGAGCCTGGGCAGCTCTCGCCCTGTACGCGGGCGGGCACGAGCCACGCCGTCCCGCTCCAGCCGCGCGTCTTGAGCACCTCGGTGAAGTCATGCCAGACGGCGCCGATCTCCGAGGTCACGAACGCGACGACCTTGGGGAAGTCGGGCAGGGGCCGCTTGAGCGACTCGTCGAAGAGCCCTTCGGCCTTCAGCTTATCGCGCAGCTCCTTGAACTTCTGGAAGAGGTCGCCTTCGCCAGCCGGCTTGATCGAGTCGATGATCAGGGACATCTTGCCGGATTTGCCGTAAAAATCCGCCTTGGCCTTGGCCACGACCTTCTGGCCCTCGCGCAGCGGCTCCTTGAGCCAGCGTGCCTGGAAGGAGTAGAGCACGCAGTCCACCTTGGCCTCGGCGTCCTTGAGTGCGAAGTAGTGGTGGCCGGACGGGTACGTCTTGTAGCCCGAGATCTCGCCCGTCACCTCGAGCGTCCCCATCCCGTTGAGATGACCTTTGAGGACATCCGCGAGCTCGCTGATGGTGAGGGGGGCCGAGGCCATGCGGGCAGGTTCGAGGATTTCGCGGGGGAGGGCAAGAGGGGGATGCTTGATCGGTAGGCGTCAGGGCCAGGGCCAGGGTCAGGGCCAGCCATTCGAGCCAGGCGTCAGGGCCAGGGTTAGGAGTGAGTCATCTCGCGGTAACCGCTTCGCCTCTGGCCAACGGTTCAACCGATCAACGGGTCAACTCCATCATCGGTAGGGCTGATCGTCCTCGGTCGGCCGCGGACGAGCGGGACGCGCGTCCCTCCCTGTGACGGGTCAGCCCTTGCCCGCGTGCCCGCTTGCCAGCATGCCCCCTTGACCTCTCACTCCCCTCATGAAAATCGCGTTCGTCGGCACGGGGGTGATGGGCAAGAGCATGGTGATTAACCTGCTCAAGGCTGGCCATGCGGTCACGGTCTACACCCGTACCAAGGCGAAGGCCGAGGACTTGTTCGCGCTGGGCGCGACCTGGGCGGACTCGCCGGCCGCGGCCGTGCGCGGGGCCGATGCCGCGATCTCGATGGTGGGCTACCCGAACGATGTGGCGGAGGTCTGGCAGGGTTTCCTCACCGCCGCGCGCCCGGGCTGCCTGCTCATCGATATGACCACCTCGAGTCCGGCCCTGGCCCGGCAGCTGGCGGCGGCGGCGACGGCGAAGGGGTGCCTGCCACTGGATGCTCCGGTTTCCGGCGGCGACCGCGGCGCGCGCGAAGGCACCATGACCATCATGGCCGGCGGTGAAGCCGCGGCGTTCGAGCAGGCCCGCCCGCTCTTCGAGGCCATGGGCAAGACGATCTCCCTGCAGGGCGGCCCGGGCGCCGGTCAGCTTTGCAAACTCGCCAACCAGATCGCCATCGCCTCCGGTATGGTCGCGATGGCGGAGGCCCTCGCTTTCGCGCGCGCCAACCAGCTCGACCTCGAGGCCGTGCTGAAAGCGCTGTCCGGCGGTGGTGCCTCCAGCTGGGCCCTGCTCAACCTCGCGCCTCGTGTGCTCAAGGGCGACTTCGCCCCGGGCTTCTACGTGAAGCATTTCATCAAGGATATCGGTCTGTCCCTGGAGGTCTGCCGCGAACTGAAGCTCTCGCTGCCCGGTCTCGAGCTCGCCGCGAAACTCTACGCCGACGTCCAAGCCGCCGGTGACGGCGACTGCGGCACGCAGGCCCTGGCCCGGCTGTATTTCTCGAGGTAGGGGTAGCGCCGCGTGCTGCCTTAGGTAGGGCTGACCGTCCTCGGTCGGCCGCGGGTCAGCAGGGACGCTCGTTCCTACCTCGAGGCAAGGATGCGGAAGGCATTAGGGCCAGGCGTCAGGGGCAGGGCCAGGGTTAGGAGTGAGTCATCTTGCGGTAACCGTTTCGCCTCCGGCCAACTGTTCAACCGATCAACGGGTCAACTCCACCATCGGTAGGGCTGACCGTCCCCGGTCGGCCGCGGACGAGCAGGGACGCTGGTCCCCGCCGGTTCGCCTCCGCCTTTCCGTGCCTTCAGAACGCCGGTACCGCGCGGAGCTGGACGGAGTCGATGACGGACGGACCGAGGATCACGTTGGTCACGATGACGAGCACCTGGCCGGGTTCGGCGAGGCCTTCGTCGCGCAGTCGCGCCAGCGCGAGCGTGATATTGTCCTCGGCCTTGGGCTCGAACTTCATCTGGAAGGACTCGACGCCCCAGAGCAGGCTCATCTTCCGGTGGACGTGCGTCTCTTCCATGAACGCGTAGATCGGGCAACCGATGGCGCGGAGCGAGGAGAGCGTGCGCGGGACGTCGCCATTGCGGGTGAAGGCGATGATCCCGGTGTTGCCGAGGTCCTGGGCGAGGCCCGCCGCGGCCCGCAGGAGTTTGATCTTAGGTGTCTCGTTGAGCTGTTCGTCCGAAAGCTTGCGCGGGAGTTCGCGTTCGGTCGTGGTCGCGATGCGGGTCATCACGTCGACGCAGCGGATCGGGTGCTTTCCCGTCGTGGTCTCACCTGAGAGCATGACCGAGTCGGCCATCTCGAGCACCGCGTTGGAGACGTCGGTGACCTCGGCGCGCGTCGGCACGGGTGCGTGGATCATCGACTCGAGCATGTGCGTCGCGACGATGACCGGCTTACGGCGGGCGATGGCCATGGCGACGGCCTGGCGCTGTACCTGAGGCAGGGTCTCGTAAGGGATCTCGATGCCGAGGTCGCCGCGGGCGACCATCAGGGCGTCGGTGGCCTCAAGGATCGAGCCTAGGTGGGCGATCGCCGACTGGTCCTCGATTTTGGAGATGATGTGCGCGTCGGACTTGTGCTGTGCGAGCAGGGCGCGCAGGGCGTGCACGTCCGCCGCCTCGCGGACGAAGGACAGCGCATAGAAGTCGACCCCGACCTCACAGCCGACGGCGACGTCGGCGCGGTCCTTGTCGGTGAGGGCGGGGAGGTCGACCTTCACGCCGGGCAGGTTGATGTGGCGGCGGCTACCCAAGGGGCCGGGCTGCTCGACTTTGCAGCGCAGGCGGTCGGGCCGCTGCTCGAGCACGCGCAGCTGGATGAGCCCGTTGTCGACGAGGACCACGCCGCCCACGGGCACGGCGGTGATCATCTTCGGGTAATTCGTGGGGATGACGAGGACGTCCCCGGCGGCCGGGGCGGTGTCGGAGCCGGTGACGTCGACGAGCTGGTCGACCACGAGCTGGGCGGGATCTTGGCGGGCGCCGGTGCGGATCTCCGGGCCTTTGATGTCCATCATCACCGCCAGCTCCTTCTTCATGCGAACGCTGACTTCACGGACACGGGCGACGATGGTGCGCACCCAGGTGTGGTCGGCGTGGGCCATGTTGAGGCGGACGACGTTGGCTCCGGCCTTGATGATTGCCTCCAGCTGCGCTTCGGACTCGGTCGCGGGCCCGATGGTGAAAGTGACCCGGGTATGACGGAAAGGCTTCACGGCGTTTATGACTAGGTCTGACGCCTGACGTTGCAAGGGAAAGGATGGCGTCCCTTTACTTGCTACAAATCAGGCACTTAACCCGTCACAATTGAGCGATGTTGCCTCTGCCCGGTCCGCGACGAGGTCGCGTTTATCCTGCATCCGCTCCTCGAAGAACGTGGTCCGCTCGAAGGGCCAGGGCACGTCGGCCGCGAGCCGCCACGCCGGGTGCGCCGCGAGGTGGTCGTGCGTCCAAGCGTGGTAATCCGCATCGTCGGTCCGGAAGTGCAGGCGCGCACCCGCGACGGCGTGGGCGGCGAGGCGCGCCAGGTTCTCCGCGTTGATGAAGCGGTTTTTGTGGTGCTTCTTCTTCGGCCACGGGTCCGGGTAGAGGATGAAGATCTTCCGCAGGATCACCGTGGACGGCAGCGCATCCAGAAATTCCGTCGCCTCGGCCTTGAGGAAGAGGACGTTGTCCAGCTTGCCCAGCGTCTGCTTGCGCACGGACCGCTCGACGCGGTGGGTGATGAGGTCGATGCCCACGCAGAACTCGTCCGGGTGGGCGGCGCCGTAGGCGGCCAGCCAATGGCCATGCCCGCAACCCAGCTCGAAGGTGAGGCTGGTCCGGCCGTCCAAGGCCGCGGCCAAGATCACCCCCAGCCGATCTACGTTGGCCTGCCGGCGGGCGTCCGCCCATTCCTTGCCCATGACTTTGGTATGCTCCGGCACAGGTCGGTTAAGGGGGAAAGGGGGAGGGGAGGCGAAAGGAAAAAGGGCCTGGGCCAGGGCCAGGGAAAGGTTAACCATCAGGCCTGGGCGTTAATACCTAGCCCTAGCCCCAGCCCTAGCCCTTCGTAACGCCGCCCTCGGCGTTGCGAATAACTCCGGCTTCCCTCGGGGGCGGGGTTGGCCTCTCTTGGGGTCCTATGGCCAAGGTCGATATCGAGCTGGTGCAACGCGTGCTCAAGGAGAACGGCGTGGACGTCCGCGTCGCCGCCGCAATTCTCAACCAGATCCGCGAGGCGGCCGCCGAGGATGTGGTCGAGCGCGAGAAGCCCCAGAAGAAGGAATTCCTCGTTCTCGTGAGCGAGCCCGAGGGCGGCCTGCCCAAGGACCTCACCGGCTGGGTCGTCCAGTACCCGGAGGACGGCGACCCGCGCGACGTCTCGGACAAGATCCTCGACGTGGCCTCGACCTTCAACGGTTCCCCCAAGGGTAAGCGCGTGCCGGTAACTTCCTTTGGCGATGCCTGCCAAAGTCTGCCCTCCAAGCTACTCAAGGAACGGGACGTCTGGGTGAAGACGCGCGAGCCGGTCCGCGTCATCGCGGTGAAGAACGCGCTCGGTCGTCGTCGGTCCGCCGATTGAAAGATGCGGAGCGCGGGCTGATTAAGGCGGATTACGCCGTTTCGGTCCACGAAAAGCGGGGTATTAAGCCGATTAATCCGCCGGGAAAGCCGGCGCGACATTCGTCGTTTCGACTCGCCAAAACAGGCCTTGTCGCCAACTTGGATTTTCATGAAGTTCAAAAACTTCCCGATCTACCGCATCGAATGGGTGACCTCGTCGTTCCTCATCGGCACGGCGCTGCTTTCCCTGACTGTCGTGCCCTGGTTCCTCTGGACCCAGTTCGACAACGTCGAGGGCTGGGGCTTCATCTGGGCCCTCTTCATCTTCTACTACTACGCCACGGGTTTCGGCATCACTCTGGGTTACCATCGGCTCTTCTCCCACCTGTCCTTCAAGGCCAAGTGGCCGGTCAAGCTGTTCGTGCTCCTGTTCGGCGCCGCCTCCTTCGAGAACTCCGCCCTCGACTGGTCGGCCGACCACCGCATCCACCATAAGCACGTGGACGAGGACGAGGATCCGTATGACATCTCCAAGGGCTTCTTCTACGCCCACATCGGCTGGCTGCTCTTCCGCCTCAAGCCGAAGCCGCCCGTCACCAACGTCAAGGACCTCGAGGCCGACCCCCTCGTGATGTGGCAGCATAAGTACGTCCAGTGGATCGGCTTCTTCGTTGGCTTCGTGACCCCCGCCATCCTCGGCTGGGCCTACGCCACCGCCCGCGGCTTCGCCAATCCCGGCATGACCGCCCTGGCCTGCTTCCTTATCGCCGGTCTCCTCCGCACGGTGGTCGTCCAGCAGGGCACCTTCTGCATCAACTCACTCTGCCACATGTTCGGCCGCCAGCCCTACTCGACCAACCACAGCGCCCGCGACTCCGGGGCCGTCGCTCTCCTGACGTTCGGCGAGGGCTACCACAACTACCACCACGAGTTCCAGCACGACTACCGCAACGGCGTGAAGCCCTGGCAGTTCGACCCGACCAAGTGGATCATCTGGACCCTCTCGAAGGTCGGCCTCGTCCAGGACCTGCGCCGCGTGCCGGATTCCCGCATCATGGCCGCCGAGCTCAAGGAGAAGAGCCTCACCCTCGGTAAGGACATCGATTCCTTGGCCAATCGTCTCGATGCCCGCACCCGCGAGCTGAAGGCCAAGCCCATCGCCGCCGCGCATGAGCTCGCCAAGGAACTGGCGCTCCGCGCCGAGGCCCTCAAGGAAGCCGCGACCAACAAGGCCGAGGTCGCCCACGAGACCATGGTCGAGCTGCGCGCCCTGCTGAACCAAGCCGCCGGTCATCTCGAGGCCCTGCGCCGGGCCGACGCTGGTTCGGCCGCCTGATTAGGCCGGACCGCCGAACTCCCTGACCAACTCGAGGACCCGCGCCTCAATCTGGGGCAGGGCATGCGCGGGCTCCAGGAAGTCGATGTCGTGGACCGTCCAATACTCGATCCGGTCCGCCCATTCCGGGTGCGACTGGCGCATCATGGCGTGATGCTCGTCGCGCTTGAGTGCGATGGTCCGGTGGGCCCGGGCGAGGTCCTCCTTGCGCAGCTGGGTCGGGGCCTCGCCGGTATGATGGAGGGGGATGCCCAGCTCGCCTAGCCGGCGTTCGGTGTCCCGCGAAAGCAGGGTCGGCTCATCCGCCACCAGGGAGGTGAGCAGGCCGCGCGAGAAGGCCCGGGCGGCCAGCCCATGGCGCTCGGCATGCCAGTTGAAGAGGGCCTCCGCATGACGGCTGCGGTAGAAATTACCGGTACAGACGAACAGGAGGAGCTTAGAATCTGCGCTTGTGCGGGACGTCATGCCGGGTAAAGTGCCAGCATACAAACACCACCCGCCATGGCACGCAAACTGTTCGTCATCTCCGCCCTTTCCCTCGCCTTCGTCGGTTGCATGGGTCCTAAGAAGGGTCCGAGCCCCGTGACCGATGGCCCGGCCACCGTGTCTCCGGCCACCGTGTCTCCGGCCATCCTCGTCCCGATCGATACCGGCCTGACCCCGGTGACCCCCGTCGCCCCGGCCAAGCCGACGACCCCCGCGAAGAAGTCGACTGGCAAGCTTCCGCTCGGCAACAACGTCGGCAACAAGTAAGCCGAGGCTTACATCAAGGACACCTCGGTGACGAAGGTGTCGACCTGCCCGGGCTCCGCAAAACGGAGCCCGTGCTTATGTTCAGGGCTGTTGGGCGGCCCCATCCAGGGCTCCACGCAGTAATACGGCGCCTCGGGGTCGGGCGTCCAGGTGACGACGCTGGCCCAGGCGCCCGGGATCGGCTCCTCGCCCACCTTGATGGTGATGTCCTCCTCGCCGGACTTGGGGCCGAAGGCGAGCGTGGCCGACGTGAGGTTCGTGAAGATGCAGTCCGAGAGGTGCGGGTTATCGAAGCCGATCGTGGCCTGGCCCTTGAGCTCCGCGAACGGCACCAACTTGCCGTCGGCGGCGTGGCGCCACTGCTTCTTGGACGGGATCTTCACCACGTAGTCCCGCCGGCCCAGGCCGGGATGCCACGGCAACGTGAAGTAGAAATGATGGCCCGCGCACCACGGTAGTGGCTGCGCGTCGCGGTTCTCGAATTCGAATGTGATCCGGAGGAATAGCTCAAGGAAATCGAAGCGGATGCGGAAGTCGTAGGCGAAGGGGTAGCACTGCCGGCCGCGCTCGTCCGGCACCAGGCGCACCACGGCGTGCCGAGGGCCGCTGTCGACGATCGCGAAGGCCGAGTCGCGGGCGAAACCGTGCTGGGGCATCGGGCGTTTGACCCCGTCGGCGGCCTTCCAGGCGAACTTCTCGCCGTCGGCGTAGTTGCGGCCCATGAAGGGGAAGAGGATGGGGTTGCCGCCGCGGACCGGCCCGATCTTGTCGAGGTCCATCGGCGCGCCCTCGGGCCAGAAGAGGATCTCGCGGCACCCGGAGGGGACGTCGAGCCGCCAGCGCAGGAGGCGCGCGCCGCGGGTCAGGCACGTCTCGTAGGTCGAGGCGCCGACCTTCCATCGTTCCATCGGCACACCGTTCTCTTCGTAGCTCTCCATGGCGCCGAGCAAACGAGGTGCGCCGTCGGTGGCAAACGCGGACTTAACCCGCGCGTTTGGCGAAGCGGTAGTGGCAGACCATCCATTCGACGCCGCCCCGGTAGTTCCAGAGCTCGGCGCAGGCCATGAAGAAGACCCGCCAATTCGCCAGCCAGGCCTTGGCCCGCTCCGGGCCGTAGGTGCGGGCGAAGATCCGCAGGACCTCCTCCCGGTGCCGGTCGGTGTTCTGGAGCCAGTGCTCCGACGTCTGTCCGTAGTGGCGGCCCTCGACCTCCCACTGTTGCTCCAGCTTGAGGTCGTCCTGGAAGCGGCTGGCGAGGCAGTTGGAGGGCATGATGCCGCCGGTGAAGAAGTGGCGCGACATCCAATCCGTGCCGTTCTTGGCCGCGAAGTGGTAGGCGATGTCCTTGTGCGTGAAGACGTGGAAGAACAGCTTGCCGCCGGGCTTCAGCCAGCCGGCGATCCGCCGCATCAGCTCCGCCCAGTTCTTCATGTGCTCGAACATCTCGACGGAGACCACCCGGTCGAAGCGCGCCGCCTCGGCGGCGAAGACGTTCATGTCGCACGTGATGATCCGGACGTTCCGGAAGCCCCGCTTGGCGCATTCGCCCTCGATGTGGGCGCGCTGCGAGGCGGAGTTGGAGACGCCGGTGATGCGGGCGTGGGGATATTTCTCGGCCATCCAGAGCGTCAGCGAGCCCCAACCGCAGCCGAGCTCGAGGATCTCCTGGCCGTCCGCCAGCTCGGCGCGGGCGCAGGTGCGCGCGAGCATGGCCTCCTCGGCCTGGCCGATGGTCTCGCCGCCGAGCTCGTAGTAGCAGGACGAGTACTTCAGGCGCGGCCCCAGGCAGAGCCTATAGAACTCCGCCGGCACCTCGTAGTGCTGGTCGTTGGCCGCCTTGGTCTCGATCGCGACCGGTAGTGTGCGCAGTTCGGCCGCGAAGGCGTCGACCTTGGCGAAGCGCGCCGCCGCTTCATCCGGACGCTCGTCCCGGAGGCGTTGGCGGAGCAGGCGGCGAATGCCCCAGCGGAGCACGGAATCGGGGAGGACGTCCTTCGCGATGAGGGTGTCGATCAGCGGCATGTCCCCGAACGTGGGGAAGCGCCGGCCCAAGGCAATCCACCGCCGAGGAAAAATCAGCCGCGCGGGGGCCGGGGCCAGAAGGCCGGGACGCGGGACTGGTACTCGGCGTAGGCCGCCCCCTTCGACTTCAGCAGCTGCGCCTCGGTCAGGGGGATGCCGGTGACGTTGGCGAGGAAATGGTACATCACGCCGACGCACAGCAGGCCGGGGAGGCCGCGGAAGGTCTCGTTGTAGCTCATGAGGAGGAACCCGACCCACACCAGCCATTCGCCGAAGTAGTTCGGGTGCCGGCTCCAGGCCCAGAGGCCGCGCGCGCAGACCTTGCCCCGGTTGGCCGGGTCCCGCTTGAAGGCCGCCAACTGCGCGTCGGCGAGGGTTTCGATGAGCACCGCGCCCACGACCAGGGCGAGGCCCGCCCAGTGGATCGCGCGGAGCGGGCCCGGCGCCCCGGCGGGGCTGGCGGAGAGCAAGGGCAGGCAGAGGATC
>JBEELT010000011.1:0-26365 GCA_041167995.1 Verrucomicrobiota bacterium
GAGGTCGTCGGTTCAAGCCCGATAGGCTCCACCATTAAAACACCGGCCGTCTTCTCGCGAAGGCGGCCGGTCCTTTTAATCACCGCGAAAGCGGCTTACTTCCCCAGCGCCGGGGTGATCTTCAGCAGCAGCGATTGGCAGTCGCCCTGGAGCCGACTCTCCATGGTCGCCGACTCCCGGGTGACCTTTTCCAGCGCATCGGCCGCGTTGGCGATGGTCTTCTTGAGGGCCAAGGCCTCGTTCTTGTCCTTGAAGTCCGGCTTCTCCGCCATTTGGCCGGCCTGGCTTTCATATTTACGCAGGTTGGCGACGAGGATCCGCCGGTCCTCCGGCGTGCGCCGCAGGATGGCCCAGGTGAGCCGGGCACGCGGGCCGTTCTCCGTGAGCAAGCGGAGGTAACCGACGCCGTTGAAAGAGCGGACGTCGTTCTCGAGGTCCTTCTTGATGGCCTCTTCGCGGGCCTTGTTCTCGGCGGAGCGCTGGGCGCTAGCCTGCCCCTCCTTGCCGCGGTTGGCGTTATTGGTCTTGCCCACGGGGGTCTTCGTGGCCGTCCGCTTGGGGGTCTCCTTCTCGGGTTTCTCGACTTCCTTGGCGTCGGTCTTCTCGACGGGCTCGGCGGCCTTGGTCGCCCCGGCCACCTTACTGGCCTTCTTTAGCTCGTCGTAGGCTTTCCAGAAGGCGGCTTCGTCGATATCGGCTTCCTTGCAGAGAGGCTCCACGGAGCCCATCGGGATCCCCTTCAGCCCATCCGTCATGGCCGAGGCGAGGTTACGGACCAAGGCCTTCAGGTCGGCCGGCGGCAATTCCTGGGCAAAGGGGTCGGACTCGGACTCCTTTGCCTTATCCATCTTCTTGTCCGGTGCCTCCTCGGGCTTGATCAGCAGCTGGCGTTCGGCCCAGAGCTTGGGCTGGTTCTTCTTGACCCAATCCTGGTCGAGGTCCTCCCACTTGTAGGTCAGGACCGTGTCCTTACCCGGCAGCTGGACGGTGATGGTGTCCTCGTCCTGCGTGAGGTATTCGAAGCTGACCACGTTGCCGTTCTTGCGGAGCTGGATGGTTTCGGCCCGGGCGAGGCCGGCGCAGAGCAGCAGGAGGGCGAGGAGGGGTCTCACAAGGATAATATATGAGCCCCGCCGGAAGCGGGGCAAATCTAGAACACCGGGCATCCCCCGGAGTTCCGCCGGGACCGCGGCTTACTTGGCGGCCTTGGCCTGGAACTTCGGGAACAGGTACTCCGCGCAGGAGTCCAGGGAGGCTAGCTGCACGTAATCGGCTTCCGGGACCTCGATGCCGTGCTTCTTGCGCAGCTCCATCACGATATCCAGAAAATCCATGGAGTCCAACGATAGCTGGTCGCGCAACCGCACCTCTGGCTTCACTCCGGAGAGGTCCTCGTCGGGGGCGATGTCGGCGATGATGTCGAGCACGACCCGCTTGATGTCTTCCTTCGTCATAGTTTCGGTCTATGTTTCAAACGGCCAAAACCAGTCAGGCAACCCCATATTTCTTCACAATCAGGGCGGAGTTGATTCCCAGCATGCCGAAGGAGTTGTTCAGGATGGCCGTCACCTTGGGCACCCGCACGGCCTGGTTGACGACGAGGCCGGGGAGGGCGCATTCCGGGTCGATTTCCCTGATATTGATGGTCGGGTGGACCCAGCCGTCCTCGAACGAGGGGAGGTTGCCCGCGAGTTCCAGGGCGCCCGCGGCCCCCATGCAGTGGCCGATGAAGCTCTTGGTGTTGTTGATCCGGGTGTCCGGGCAGCCGGTGAAGACCGAGCGCAGGGCGGTGCATTCCTGCACGTCACCCAAGGCCGTCGCGGTGGCGTGCGTCGAGACGATATGGATGTCGTTGGGCTGCATCCCCGCGCGGGCGAGGGCTAGGCGGACGCATTCGGTTTGGCGCTCGGGGTTGGGCAGCACGGCGTCGGTCGCGTCGGAGTTGATGCACCACCCGGCGATCTCGGCGATGATGCGGGCGCCGCGGGCCAGCGCGTCGTCGAGGCGCTCCAGTACGTAGACGGCGCCGCCCTCGGAGATCACGATGCCGTTGCGGTCCTTGTCGAACGGCCGGGAGGCCTGGTTCGGGTCGACGTGCTGGGCCAGGGCTCCCTGGTTCTTGAAGCCGGCGAAGATGCCGAAGGTGTGGATCGACTCGGAGACGCCGCCGGCGAAGGCCAGGTCGACCTCGCCGAGCTGCAGCATCTGGGCCGCCTGGATGAGGCCGGCGTTGCCTGCGGCGCAGGCCGCGCCGATGGTGTAGTGGGGTCCGGTGATCCCGAGGTTCATCGTCACCTCGCCCGCCGGGTTGTTGGCTACGGTGCGGGGATTGTGGTGGTGGGTCCAGTACTTCGTGTCGTTACCGAACTGCGAGATGTTGTGGATCTCGTTCTCCGTCTCGACATTACCGTGCTCGGTAATGCCGAGGTACACGCCCACGCGGGACTTGTCGGTCCGGTCCCAGTCCAGACCGGCGTCGGCGAGGGCCTCGCGGGCGCAGTAGATGGAGATGGAGCCCACCCGGGTGCCGTTGCGGATTTCCTTCCGCTTCTGCCACTTCGTGGCGTCGAAATCGCAGACGCCGGCCGGCTGGCGGCCCATGTGGCGGACGTCGATCTCGGCGATGCGGGCCTTGCCGGCGAGCAGGTTCGCCCGGAACTCGGCCAGCGAGTTGCCGTTCGGGGCGGTGAGGCCCAGGCCGGTGATGACGATGCGAGGTTTCGAGGACATCGGGCGGCCCTTCATCAAGCCGCCGCCGTCCGTGAAGTCAAACCCCGCCCCCGCTTGCCCTTGCCATCCCGGCCGCCCGGCCTTTCCTGCGAGGGAGATGTCCCAGCCGCTCCAGTGCTCGCTCTGCGCCGAGGTCGCGACGGTCCACCTGTCCCAGGTGGTCGGGGGCAAGGTCACTAAAGTGCATCTGTGCGAGGCCTGCGCGGGGAAGGGCGGGGCGGTCGACCCGGCCGTCTTCCAGCTGGCCGACGCCCTCCAGGCGCCGCCGGCGGCGGCCGAGCTCACCTGCCCCCGCTGCGGCTTCACCGATGTCGACTTCCGCAAGCGGGGTCGCCTCGGTTGCCCCGCCTGCTGGGAGACGTTCGGCGGCGCGCTGAGCCCCTTGCTGCTCAAGGTCCAACCGGAGGTCGCCCACGTCGGGCGCGCCCCCGCCGGGACGGCCCCCCTCGGCCAGCTGCGCCATCGGTTGGCCGCGGCGCGCGCCACCCTCGCCACGGCCATCGTGGCCGAGGATTACGAGCAGGCCGCGAAGTCCCGCGATGAGATTGCCGCCCTCGAGGCCGCCCTCAAGCCTGCCTGACCATGTCCGTCCAGGAGATCCTCGCCGACGACCATGACCCGGCCCGCGCCTCCGGGGCCCAGGCCGTCGTGCTCAGCACCCGCATCCGCCTCGCCCGTAATCTCGCCGGTCACCCGTTCCCCGGCTGGGCGAAGGCGCCCCAGCGGCAGGAGATCGCCGACCGCTGCATCGCGGCGCTGGTCGACCTCCCGCGATTCCGTCGCGGCCATGTGCTGCGCATGGCCCAGGAGGCCGACCTCGACCGGGCCGTGCTCGTCGAGCGCCACCTCGTCTCGAAGGAGCTGGCCTCCGGCCAGGCCGGCGCCGCCGTCATCAGCCGCGACCAGACCTGCTCCGTGATGGTCAACGAGGAGGACCACCTGCGCGTGCAGGTGCTGCGTCCCGGCTGGCATCTGCGCGGCACCTGGAACCTGGCCGAGCAGTTGGACGACGCCTTGGCGGCCGCGCTGCCGCTGGCCTTCTCCGAACGCCTCGGCTACCTCACCGCTTGCCCGACGAACGTCGGCACCGGTCTGCGCGCCTCCGCCATGGTCCACCTGCCGGGACTCTGCCTCGCCGGCCAGATGGACAAGGTGACCCGCGCCCTTAACCAGGACGGCTTGGCGGTGCGCGGCTGGCTCGGCGAAGGTACGGAGGCCGCCGGTAACATCTATCAGGTCTCGAACCAGCAGACCCTCGGCCTGGCGGAGGAGGACATCCTCAAACACCTCGGCTTCTGGATCAAGCACCTCGTCGAGCAGGAGTGGAACGCCCGGCGCAAGCTGGCCCTGGACGAGGGCGAGAAGTTCGTCGATCGCCTCGCGCGTTCGTTCGGCGTGCTCCGCCATGCGCGCCTGCTGTCGAGCTCGGAGGCGATGAACATGCTTTCCCAACTGCGCCTGGCCTGCGACCTCGGTTGCCTGCCCGAGGCCCTGCGCGATCAGGTCGACCGTCTGCTCATCGAGGGCCAGCCGGCCCACGTCCAGGTGCGCCATGGGTCCCCGCTCGACAGCGATGGTCGCGACCTCCGGCGGGCCGCCGTGATGCGTGAGGCCCTCCGCGCATTCCCCGAGGTCGGGCCTCCGGCCGCCTGATCACTCCGCGGGCGGCGGCGGCGTCGCGGCGTCGCCGCGGGCCATCTCATCCAGCAGCGCCTGCACGCGCGCCACCCCGCCGGTGACGTCATCCTCGGCGAACTGCAGCTCGGGCGTACTCTTCAGCTGCAGGGCGGAACCCACCGTCGCACGGAGCTCGGTGCGGATCCGCCGCAGCAGGGCGCGGGCGGCCTTGCGCGCGGCATCGTCGCCGGTCACGGCGTAGCTCACGCGCACCTGTCGCAGGTCCGGCGTGACCGCGGTCCGCGTGACGGTGATGAGCGCGGCCTCCGCGGCCCAGCCTTGGCGCAGCGCCGAGGAAACCTCGCGCTGGACGAGTTCGGCCACCCGGAGCTGACGTTGCGACATGCGGCTTAGAGCGAGGGGCGGATCTGCAGCAGCTCGATCGCCTCGATGACGTCGCCGGGCTGGTACTCGTCGTAACCGCCGAGCTTGATGCCGCATTCGAAGCCGGCCTTGACCTCGGAGGCGTCGTCCTTGAAGCGACGGAGCGTCTCGACCGGGCCGTTGTGCACGACCTTGCCGGCGCGCACCACGCGTGCCTTGGTGGCGCGGCGGATGAGGCCTTCGGTGACCATGCAGCCGGCGACCTTGTGCTCCTTGCCCAGCGGGAAGACCGCGCGGACCTCGGCGGCGCCGAGCTTATTCTCGCGGACCTCGGGGTCGAGGAGCTCGGACATCGCTTCCTTCACGAGCGTGATCAGTTCATAGATGATGTCGTGGCCGATGACGCGCACGCCGGTGCGCTTGAGGTGGGGTTGCACGCCGTTCTCGAGCTTGGTGTCGAAGGCGACGATGCTGGCGCGGGCGGCTTCGGCGAGGGCGACGTCGCCCTGCGTGACGGGGCCGACGGAGCCGCCGACGATCTCGAGGCGGACCTTGGTCGACTTGATCTCCTGCAGGCAGCCCTGGAGGGCTTCCAGCGTGCCGTTGACGTCGGCCTTGAGCAGGATGCGAAGGATCTTCTCCTTGTCCTGGGCGAGGGCGGCCATGAGGCGCTCGAGGTCCGACATGCCGGGGCGGGCGCCGGTGTTCGGAGCCTGCTGCTGGGCCTCGGCGGCCTTGCGGCCGGCGAGCGCGGCCTCTTCGGCGAGCTCGCGGGCTTCGCGGTCGTTCTTGACCACGCGGAGCTTGGCGCCGGGGCTCGGGACGGCGTCCCAGCCGAGGACGAGGGCGGGCGTGCCCGGGGCGGACTGCGGCAGACGGTTACCGCGGTCATCCATGAGCGCGCGCACCTTGCACCAGGTCTCGCCGCAGACGAACGAGTCGCCGGGCTTGAGGGTGCCTTTCTGGACGATGATGGTCGCGGTCGGGCCGCGGCCGGTCTCCATCTGGGATTCGATGACCGAGCCTTGGGCCGGGCACTTCGGGTTGGCCTTGAGGTCGAGGATCTCGGCCTGGAGGAGGATCGACTCGATGAGCTCGTTCATGCCGGTGCCCTTGAGCGCCGAGACGGGGGCCGTGATGACCTCGCCACCCCAGTCCTCCGGGGTGATGCCGCGCTGCTGCATCTGCTGCTTCACGCGGTCGATGTTGGCGCCCTTGGCGTCGACCTTGTTGATCGCGGCCACGATGGCACTGGCGTGCTTCTGGGCGAACTTGAGGGCTTCCTCGGTCTGCGGCATGAAGCCGTCGTCGGCCGCGACCACGAGGATTGCGATGTCGGTGACGGAGGCGCCGCGTTCGCGCATTTTGGCGAAGGCCGCGTGGCCGGGCGTGTCGAGGAAGGTGACGGAACGGCCCTTGTACTCGGGCTTCTCGCCCTGGTAGGCGACGGTGTAGGCGCCGATGTGCTGGGTGATGCCGCCGGCCTCGCCCGAGACGACGTTGGTCTTGCGGAAGTAGTCGAGCAGGGTGGTCTTGCCGTGGTCGACGTGGCCGAGCACGCACACGACGGGCGGGCGCGTGGTCATCAGGGCTGGGTCGTCCTCGGACGGCTTCTCGACCTTCTTGACGGGCTGGACGCCTTCGCCGCGGTGGCGGATTTCCAGCGTGTAGCCGTGGCGTTCGGCGACCTTGCGGGCGTCGGCCTCCTCGATCACCGAGGTGGCGCTCACGACCTTGTTGAGCTCCATCAGGTTACCGATGACCTGAAACGGCTTGAGGTTGAGCGCGATCGCGAAGTCGCGGACCACGATCGGCGGGCGGACGGTCACGGCGCCCTTGCTGCCGGGGGCGACGCTGCTGCCGGTGGCGGCGGGGCGGTTGACCAACGGGGCGACGGGCGGGCGTACCAGCGGGGGCGGAGTGCTCGGGCGGGTGGCGGGCGTGGCGGTAGGGGTGATGACGATCGGGGGCAGCTCGCTCTTGGGCGTCGTCGGGGCGACGGGCGGACGCGGCGGCAGGGTGGGCGTCACCGGCGGACGGCTGACCGCGGCGGGCGCGGCGGCCGGGATGGGTGCACGCGGGGGCAAGGCGGGCGCGAGCGGCGGCGTAGCGGCCTTGACCGGGGCCGCGGCGACCGGCTCGGCCGGCGTGGGTGTTTCGACCTTCGCGGGCGCGGGTGCCGGCGCGGCCTCCTCCTTCTTGGGTAGTTTGTCGGCGGCGAACTTCAGAAAGTCATCCCGGTAGAACTTACTGAAGTTGCTCGAGGCCGCCGGCTTCTTGCCTTCGGCGTAGACGAGTTCCTTGAAGTCCGGGTGGGCTTCGACGAACTGGTCCGCCAGGGCGAGCAACGCCTTGACCTCGAGGCCGAGCTCCTTGGCCACGTCGCTGTAGCGCTGCGTGGTGGAGGCCTTCTTGGCCTCGGGCTTCTTCTTCTTCTCGGTCATGGGCGCGGGCTGGGTGTTCGGCGGAAAGGCGGGGAGGAGGTGGGCAGGCCTCAGGCCTTGGCGGCCTTGGCGACGGCGGCGAGGAACGTCTGGACCTCCTCGGCGGGGATGCCGGTGTCCTGCAGTTCCTCGGCGGTCACGTTCGCCGCGACGGACAGCTCGGTCAGGCCGAGCTGGACGAACTTGGCGACGAGGTCGAACGGCAGGCCAAGCTGTTCGGCCATGCGCGTGGCCTTCTCGCCGAGCTGGGCCTCGACGCTCTCGGGCGCGTGGGTGGCCTTGGCGATGTTGAGTCCCCAGCCCATGAGCTTGGACGTCAGGCGGGCGTTGCGGCCCTTGGAGCCGATGGCGATGCGCATATCCTCCTCGTCCACCTCGAAGTGGATGGACCGGTTGCGCTCGTCGATGCGGACGTTGCGCGGCCGGGCCGGGCGGATGGCTTCCTCGAGCAGCTTGAGCGGCTCCTTGTGGTAGCGGATGATATCGATCTTCTCGCCGCCCAGTTCCTTGACGATGTTGCGGACGCGGGCGCCGCGGGCGCCGACGCAGGCCCCGACGGGGTCGACCTTCGGATCGCTCGAATCGACGGCGATCTTGGTGCGGTAACCCGGGTCGCGGGCCATCTTGGCGATGGTGACGGTCTTATCGGCAATTTCGGCGACCTCGAGCTCGAGGAGGCGGCGGACGAAACCATCGTTGGCGCGGGAGAGCACGAACTCGCGGCCGCGCTGCGGGTCCTCGCGGATTTCGAGTAGCAGGCAGCGGATGCGGTCGCCCGTGCGGAACTCGTCGCCGTGGCAGCGTTCCTTGTGGGTGAGGACGGCCTCGGCGGTGCCGAGCTCGACGATGACGTTACCCCGCTCAGTGCGGCGGACGGTGCCGGTGACGATGTCGCCGACCTTGTCCTTGTACTCCTGGAAGACCTGGTCCTTTTCGATCTTGCGGAAGCGCTGGTTGAGGAGCTGCTGGGTGGTCTTGGCGGCGATGCGGCCGAGGTCGGCCACGTTGATCGGCTTGCGGACCTGGTCGCCCACGGCGGCGCCCGCCTGGAGCAGGCCGGCGGCGACGGGGTTGATCTCGCGGAGGGGGTCGGCGACCGAGTCGGTCACGGAGTAGAGGACGTGGGCCTCGAGCTTGCCGGTCGCGGGGTCGGCCGTGACCTCGACGTTCTGGCCGGCCATGACCGACTTCTCGACGGAGGACTTGATGGCCTCGACGATGAGGGCGCAGGCTTCGTCCTTGGGGATGCGCTTTTCTTTCTCGAGGTATTGGAGGTAGGGTTTGATGTCGACGCTCATGGGTGTGCGGTGGGTACGGTGAAAGTTTTAGGGACAAAAAAGGCGGGTCCGGCTGGACCCACCTTCTTGTAAGGTGACTACGAGCCTCAAACTAGCCCACCCCCCCGGGGGGTTGTCAAGTACGCTCACGCGGCGCCCCGCTGGTTCCGCTTGCCCCCGGGGGGCTTGTCCCAACCCTCCGACCCATGGCCGACGAAAAAGTGATCTTCACCATGACGGGGGTGACCAAGTTCTTCGAGAAGAAGCCCGTCTTCCGTGATATCTCCCTCTCGTATTTCTTCGGCGCCAAGATCGGGGTGCTCGGCCTCAACGGTTCCGGCAAGTCGACCCTGCTGAAGATCATGGCCGGCGAGGATCAGGAGTTCGACGGCTCCATCAGCCAGGTCCCGGGGTACACGCTCGGTTACCTCGCCCAGGAGCCTCGCCTCGACGAGCACCTGACGGTGCAGGAGTGCGTCATGCAGGCCGCGGCCGGCATGAAGGCCCTGCTCGAGGAGTACGACGATACCTTCATCAAGGTCTCCGAGGCCGGCGACCCGAAAGAGCAGGAGCGGATCCTCGCCCGCCAAGGCGAGATCCAGTCCATCCTCGACGCCCGCGGCGGCTGGGATCTCGACGCCCGTATTGAGATGGCGATGGAAGCGCTGCGCTGCCCGCCGGCCGACGCCCAGGTGGCCGGGCTCTCCGGCGGCGAGAAGCGCCGCGTCGCCTTGTGCCGACTGCTCCTCATGGAGCCTGACATCCTGTTGCTCGACGAGCCGACGAACCACCTGGACGCCGACACGGTGGGCTGGCTCGAGCGCCACCTGCAGGGCTACAGGGGGACGGTCATCGCGATCACGCACGACCGCTACTTCCTCGACAACGTGGCGGGCTGGATCCTCGAGCTCGACCGCGGCCGCGGCATCCCTTGGAAGGGTAACTATTCCTCGTGGCTCGAGCAGAAGCGCAAGCGGCTCGAGGCGGAGGATAAGCAGTCCGCCGCGCGTACCCGCTCGATGGAGCGTGAACGTGAGTGGGCGGCCGCCTCGCCCAAGGCCCGGGTGGCCAAGAACAAGGCGCGTCTGCGGGCCTACGAGCAGATGCTCACCCAGGACCAAGGCCCGCAGGAGAAGGCGGCCGAGATCTGGATCCCGCCGGGGCCGCGCCTGGGCGGCGCCGTCATCGAGGCCCGCGGACTCACCAAGGGCTTCGGCGACCGCGTCCTGATGGAGGACGTCAACTTCAGCCTGCCGGCCGGCGGGATCGTCGGCATCATCGGGCCGAACGGCGCCGGCAAGACGACCTTGTTCCGCATGATCACGGGGCAGGAGAAGCCCGACAAGGGTACGCTCACCCTCGGCGACTCGGTCAAGATCGCCTACGTCGACCAGTCGCGCGACGCGCTCCCGGCCGATAAACCGCTGTGGGAGGCGATTTCGGACAGCCAGGAGATGGTGCATCTCGGCAAGGTCCTCGTCCCGGCGCGCGCCTATGCGGCTCGCTTCGGCTTCACGGGCGACGTGCAGCAGCGCAAGGTCGGCCTCATGTCCGGCGGCGAACGCAACCGCATCCACCTGGCCCGCCTCATCAAGGCTGGCGCCAACGTGCTTCTGCTCGACGAGCCGACGAACGACCTCGACGTGAACACGATCCGCGCCCTGGAGGATGCCCTCGAGGGTTTCGCCGGCTGCGCGGTCATCATCACGCACGACCGCTGGTTCCTCGATCGCGTCGCCACGCACATCATGGCTTTCGAGGACGATGGTCGCATCGTCTGGCACGAGGGCAACTACGGCGACTACCTCGAGGACCGGCGCAAGCGCCTCGGGCTCGAGTCCGATACGCCGCGGCGCCCCAAGTATCGTCGCCTCACGCGCTGAGCCGGCCGCTCCGGGCCAGCGCGGCGCGGCGCTCCGGGGCCTGCGCCGCCAGCGCGTCCAGTTGCGCGTCCGTCAACCGCCAGTCCCAGTTGCCCTGCGGGTTGCCCGGGGTGTTGAAGCGCGCCTCCGCCCCGAGGCCGAGCAGGTCCTGGGCCGGCACGAAGGCCGCCACCGCCGGCGAGTCGAACACCGCCTGGACGAGCCGGTCGGCCGACGGGTCCGGTCCATAGAGTTCCTCCAAACTGCGTCGCTCTTCCGCGGACGCCTGGGCCAGCCAGCCGACCAAGGTATCGTTGTCGTGGGTGCCGGTGTAGGCGAGCCGGTCGGCGGCGATGTTCGGCGGGTAGTGGGGGTTGCCGGCGGTCTCGCCGCCGAAGCCGAATTGCAGCACCGCCATGCCCGGCAAGCCGGCGGCGACGCGCAACGTCTCCACGCCCGGCGAGAGGAGGCCGAGGTCCTCAGCCACGAGCGGCAGGTCGCCGAGCGCGCGCGTGAACGCGAGGTCCGGGCCCGCGCACCAGGCGCCTTCCCGGGCGTTGGGCGCCTCCGCCGGGACGCTCCAGTAATCGTGAATCCCGCGGAAGTGGTCGATGCGGATCGCGTCGAAGAGCCCGAGGTCGTGCCGGACGCGTGCTTTCCACCAGGCGAAGCCGTCGGCGGCGTGGCGTTCCCAGGCGTAGAGCGGGTTACCCCAGAGCTGTCCGTCCGCGGCGAAATAATCGGGCGGTACGCCCGCGACCGCCGTGGGCCGGCCGGCGGCGTCGAGCTGGAAGAGCTCCGGCCGGAACTTCGCGTCGCAGCCGTCCGCCGAGACGTAGATCGGTTCGTCGCCGAAGAGCCGCACCCCGCGGGCCCGCGCATAGGCCCGGAGCGCAGCCCATTGCTCGGCGAAGACGAACTGCAGCGCGGCCGCGGCCTCCTCGGCGGTCGGGGCCGCGACGGTCGTCGTCCAGGCCGTGGGTGCGGTGAAATCGTTGGCCGCGCGCAAAGCGGCGAAACGCACCCAGTCATCGAGCCACCCGGCTTGCTCGCGACGGAAGCGCGCGAAGCCCGGGTCGTCCCGCAGGGTCTCAGCCGCCCGCTGCCCGACGCGGTCGAGCAAGGGATGCAGCGTGGTCCAGAGCCGGCCGAAGTCCACGCGCCCCTCGGCGGTCGGCCGGACGTCGGCGAGCTCTTCCGCGGTGACCAGCCCGCGGGCCCGCAGGTCGGCGAGGTCCAGCAGGTAGGGGTTGCCGGCGAAGACGGACAGGGCCTGGTAGGGCGAATCGCCGTAGCCGGTCGGCCCCAGCGGGCAGACCTGCCACCAGCCGAAGCCGGCGGCGGCGAGCGCGTCGACGAAGCGCCGGGCGGCGGCGCCCAGTGAGCCGATGGGGCCGGGCCCGGGCAGGGCCGTCACGTGCAGCAGCACGCCGGCGGTGCGCCGCGGGAAGGCGCGGCAACGGAACCCGGCCGGCGCCACCCGGGGCGCCGGGGCGTCGTCGGGCGCGGTCCGCGGCGTCATCTCAGCGGTCGAGTTGGAGGTGGTGCTTGGCGCGGAGGCCCTGCAGCCATTCGTCCACCGCTTCCTTCATCGCCACGTTGCGCACGCGGTTCTCGACCTCGGCGAGGACGTCCGGCTCGCTCAAGGGCGCGGCGCCGCGCGGCCGCCAGCCTTCGCGCCGCAGGATGAACCAGACCGGCTTGGCGCCGGGGATGTCGAAGCGCAGCGGGGCGGAGACCTGCCGGTCGGCGAGCCCGCGCAAGGTCGTCACGATCCGTTCGGTCAGGTTGGAGACGCTCAGCCAGCCGGCGTCGCCGCCCCGGGCCGCGTAGTCGTCCGAGCTCACCAGCTTGGCCAGGTCGGCGAAGGTCTCGACCTTCGCGCCCGCCGGCACCGCGACCTTGTGCTTGGCCAGCAGCGCGGCCATGCGCTCCGGGTGGGCGGCCGCTTCGGCCCAATCCGCCGCGCGGAGGGCCGCGGCCTCCGCGGTCTCCGCGGCGCCCTGGGTCACTGCAATCTGGCGGAAATGCACCTGCTCGTCGCGCGTGAAGAGATCGATGTTCTTCTCGTAGAATTCCTTGCTGCGGCCGGGGCCCACGTCGATGGCCGTGCGGCGGATGTTGCTCACCATGGAATCGAAGATGATGCGGTCCTCGATGAACTTCCGGTAGGAGAGCGGCGTCATCCCGGCCGCGCGCAGGGAGGCCACGAAGCGGTTACGGTCGCCGGCGAAGTCGCGGCGGATGGTCTCCTCGATGTCGCCGTCGATGTAGGCGGCGGGCGGGCTACCGCGTTCCGCCTTGAATTCCGCGATGACGAGCTGGCGGTCGGCCATGCTCCGCAGCGACTCCTGGCTCGCCCGCGCGAGCGTGGCGAAGAACTCGGTGTCGGACTTCGCGCTGGCGCGGGCCTGGCTGGCGATCGGCTCGACCTGGCGGCGGACCTCCGAAAGGATGATGGGCGTGCCGGCGGCGATGCCCACGACCTTGTCCTGGTTGGTCTCCGTCCAGCGTTGGGCCGCGGTCTCCTCCAGCGTCGGCTTGCGCAGCTGCGCCTGGGCGAGGGTCGCGGTCAGGAGCAAGGTGGCGGGAAGGAGGCTTTTCATCGGCGGGCGGGCTCGGGAAGCCGCGACAGGAAGCCGCGGATTTCCCTCAGTTTCCGCAGGGGGTCCTTCACGGTCAAGCGGGGAAAGCGGTTGCCGACGAGGATCGGCTCAGGCGACCGCCCCGGCCGGGCCTCCAGGCAGCGGAGGGTCGCCCCTTCGGTCGACACCGCGACGACGTCCCGCGCCTCGGCCAGGCAGCGGATCTCGGCCAGGCCGAGCATGGCCTCCGCCTCGGGCGGCAGGCGGCCGTAGCGGTCGTGCAGCGACGAGCGGAGCTCGGCGACCTCGGCGACGTCGAGCGCCAGGGCGATGCGCCGGAAGGCCTCCAGGCGCAGGCGCGTCTCCGGGATCCAATCCGCCGGCAGCGTCGCCGTGAGCAGGGCGCCGTCGCCGTCGCTCCCGCGGACCGCCTCCACGCCGAGGATGGCCTGCGTGTGGTCGATGAAGTCCAGCCGCAGCTCGCAGCGCTCCACCGCGGCTCCCGCGTCGCCGCGCAGCTTGGCCACGCTCCGCCGGAGCAGCTGGCAGTAAAGGTCGAAGCCGACGTTCGCGACGTGCCCGCTCTGGGCGGCGCCGAGGAGGTTGCCCGCGCCGCGCAGCTCGAGGTCGCGCATCGCGATGCGGAAGCCGGCGCCGAGCTGGTTGTATTGGCGGATCGCGGTGAGGCGGCGACCCGCCGCGCCCACCAGCGCCGCATGGCGGTGGAGGAAGAGGTAGGCGTAGGCCTGCCGGTTGAACCGGCCGACGCGCCCGCGCAGCTGGTACAGCTGGGCCAGCCCGAAGCGGTCCGCGCCCTCGATGATCAGCGTGTTGCAGTTGGGGATGTCCAGACCGGTCTCGATGATGGTCGTGCAGACCAGGACGTCGTGCTCGCCCGCGACGAACGCCGCCATCACCTCCTCGAGCTCGCCGGCGCCCATCTGGCCATGGCCTACCACGATGCGCGCCCTGGGCACGAGCGCGGCGAGGCGTTCCGCGACGCCCTGGATCGTCTCGACGCGGTTGTGCAGGTAGAACACTTGGCCGCCCCGCGCCAGCTCCGCCTTGACGGCGTCGCGCACCAGCCCCTCGTCGTAGCCGCGGACGATGGTGCGGATGGGCAGGCGCTCGCGCGGCGGCGTCTCGATGACGCTCAGGTCGCGGGCGCCCACGAGCGCGAGGTAGAGCGTGCGCGGGATCGGCGTCGCGCTCATCGCGAGGACATCGACCTCGGTGCGGAGCCGTTTCAGGCGCTCCTTGTGGCGCACGCCGAAGCGATGCTCCTCGTCGATGATGACCAGGCCCAGACGGGCGAAGGTCGTCCCGTCGGAGAGCAGCGCGTGGGTGCCGACCACGATGTCGACCGTCCCGGCGGCGGCGCGCGCCCGGACGGCGGCCTTCTCCTTGGCCGTCCGGTAGCCGCTGAGCAGTTCGACGGACACGGGCCAGCGGGCCAGCCGCTCCCGGAAACTCTCGTAATGCTGCTGGGCCAGCACGGTCGTCGGTGCCAGGATCGCCACCTGGCGGCCGCCGAGCGCGCACTTGAAGGCGGCGCGCAGCGCCACCTCCGTCTTGCCGAAGCCGACGTCGCCGCTGACGAGCCGGTCCATCGGCGCCGGTCGTTCCAGGTCGGCCTTCACGTCGGCGATGGCCCGCGCCTGGTCGGGTGTCTCGCGGTGCGGGAAAGAACGTTCGAACTCGCCCATCCAGGCGTTGTCGACGTCGCGCGGGTGCGCGATGCCCGGCTTCGCCGAACGTTCGGCCTGCAGGGCCAGCAGCTGCGCGGCGAGGTCGGCGGTGGCCTTCTCGGCGGCCTTGCGCGAACGCTCCCACCCGCCGCCGCCGAGTTTGGAGAGCTTTGGTTGCGACCGGCCGAGCCCGACGTAGCGCGAGAGGAGGTGGGATTCCCGCACCGGGAGGTACAGCCGGGAGCGCTCCGCGAACTCGAGCCCGATGAAGTCCTCGGTGCGTCCTTGGTGTTCGTGCGCCTGGATGCCGCGGAACAGGCAGAGGCCCTGCGTGGCGTGCACCAGCACCTCGCCTTCGGCCAGCTCCCCGAAGTCGAGCGCGCGGCCGAGGGCCGCCCGGACCATGGTGCGGCGCCGGGGCAACGCCGCGAGCGGCCGTTGGCGGCGTCCGAAGAGCTCGCGTTCCGTCAGCAGGAGTAGGCCATCCCTGAGCAGCCCCCGCAACCGGCCCGGTGCCAGGAGGACTCCGCCGCCGAAGCGGCCCGCGCAGACCCGCGGGGTGAAGCCGCGGATCGCGGCGGCCGCCACGTCCGCGCACAGCCGCTCCACCGACCCCTCGGTGTCGCCCGCGAGCAGGCAGGGTCGCCCGTCTTTCGCCAGGGCCGCCGCGGTACGGAGGAGGGTGGGGCGCGTCGCCGCCCCGTCGCCCGCCGCGCCGATGAGCAACGTCTCCGCCGGCGTGCACTCGAGCGCCTCGGTCGCGTACCCTGCCGGGGCCTCGTCCGTCTCCTCGAGTACGAGCTCACCGGTCGCCGTCGCCCGGGCCGCTGCGTAGAGCGGATCGTCCTGGCAGCGGTCGACCACCACGATGAGGGCGTCGGCCGGCAGGTGGCGGCAGAAAGGGACCCCCGCCTCCTTGGCGACGTCGCCGCGCGGTGCGCAGATCACCAGACCCTCCACCTCGCCCTCGCTGCGTTGCGTGGCCGGATCGAACGGTCGGAGCGATTCCACGTTGTCGCCGAAGAGGTCGATCCGCACCGGCATCTGCGCGTTGAGCGGGTAGACGTCCAGAATCCCGCCGCGCAGGGCGAACTCGCCGGGCTGTTCGCAGAGCGCCTCATGGTCGTAGCCGAAGTCCTCGGCGAGCCGGCGCGCGAGCTCGCGCAGCTCCAGTCGGTCCCCTTTGCGCACGACCAGCTCGGCGCGCGCGGCGGACTCGGGCGCGGGCGCCGGGCGCACGAGGGCCGCCGGCGTGCAGGCGATCAGCAGGGGGCGGGCCGCGTCATGCCCGCCGTGACGGAGCGCCGCCAGTGCCCCGAGTAGGTCGCAGTCCGCCTCGAAGGACGTCACCGCCGCGTCCGCCTCGGTCAGCGTGCGGGCCGCGGGCTGGGCCCCGTTCAGCAGCGTGAGCAGCTGGGCGGTCTCCTCGGCCAGCGTCTCGGCCGCCCCGAGGTTGGAGGCCACCAGCACGATGACCCCGCGGTCCGCGCCCTCGGAACAGGTCACGGCCGCCTGGGCGTGCGTGGGCACGCCGGTCAAGGCTCGGCGTGGCGGGACGGGCATGCCCTCATCGAGCCGGGAAGGTCCCCAGCGTCAAACCGAACCCCTCAACGGAGCGCGACGGCGGCGATTTCCTCCCACAAGGTCTCGGCTTCGCCCGGCCGCCGTGCGGGCTGCCCGGCCTGGGCGAACCAATAGCGGGAGTTCCCCAGGTCCCCTTCGATGAGGTGCAGTAACGCGTGAATCCAGGCGCCGAGCGGCGTGTCGTCGTCCTGGGCGATGGCGTGGGCCGCCGCCCAGTCGCCGCGGCGCGTGAACCAGAGCGCGCGGGCGGCCGGGGAAAGTCCGGTCGGCGGGTGGGCGTCCGCTCGGGCCGAGGCGCTCAGCTGGGCCGGGGTCATGAGGAAAAGCGGGTGCGCACCTTCTGGTCGGGCAATAAAAAGGGCCGCGTTCGCACGCGGCCCTGTTCGGAGGATCCCGGAGGGATTACTTGGCGGCAGCGACGGAGAGCGCCTTGCTCTTCGCGTGCTTCGACACCTCGACGGAGACGGCCTTGCCCACAAGGTCCTTGACGCCATCGGCGCCCTTGGTCTCGGGGGTCAGGGTGATCTTGGCGGCCTTGCCTTCCTTCGGGGTGATGGTGAGTTCCTTGGTCTTCTCGTCGAAGGCCTTGAGCGTGCCGGTGGTGGTCTCGGTGACGCCGCAACCGGCCTGGGCGGAGGCGGCGAGGGCGAGGGCGGCGAGGATGGTGAGGAGGTTCTTCATGGTGGGGTTGGGTTGAGGAGTCCTTTGTTGGGTCATCGCCCGGGAAAGGCAACCCGACAATGGGGTTGAATCCCCCGACCCCCGACCCATCTTGCCCGGATGGTCGGGCTCCCTCGCCTCATAAGAAGCTTATTTGCGGCTTTTTGCGGTTTTTTCGCGGCGCAGGCCGGCGCCCACTCCATCCCGGAAATCCCGGTCCACGGGCGTTTCCAGGTCGATGGCACCGCGGAGATCTCGATCGAGATCAACCCCCGCTGCTGGGCGCCCTCGCCCGCGGAGGCCCCGTCGCTCGAGCAGCGCGCCTGGGCGCGGCTGACCGCCGAGCAGCGCACGGAACTCCTCCGCCGGGCCCGCGAGCACGCCGCGGCCGTCGTCGAGTTCACCTTCGAGCCCCTCGGCCGGGTGGTGCCGGATTTCGAGTTCACCTTCGGCGCCGAGGACGGCAAGCCGCTGTACAAGCCGGATGACGCGGTCGTCATGGTCGGTCGCTGGAAGACCCGGGTGCCCGCGGGCATCACGGGCTGGCGGATCCGTTCGCTGCCCGGCCACAAGGTCTCGGTCCTTTTCCTTAACACGCTCGACGGCGTCCCGCACCCGCGGATCGAGACGCTCTTCCCCGGGGAGGCGAGCTTCACGCTCGACCTCGCCGGTCGGGCGGCGCTTGCGCCGACCGGGGGCGCTCGCACGGAGGATTCCGCCGGCTGGGCCGTCTTCGTCAATTTCCTGCGCAGCGGCTTCGTCCACGTCCTGCCCCACGGCCTCGACCACATCCTCTTCGTGCTGGGGTTGTTCCTGCTGAGCCGCTCCTGGCGTCCCGTCATCACCCAAGTCACCGCCTTCACCTTGGCGCATTCGCTCACGCTGGCCCTCGCCGCGGCGGGCTGGGTCCATGCCCCGGAGTCCGTCGTCGAGCCGATCATCGCGCTGAGCATCGCCTGCCTCGCGCTGGAGAACCTTTTTCGCCCTCGCTACACGCGCTGGCGCCTGCTCGTCGTCTTCATCTTCGGCGCCGTGCATGGCCTGGGCTTCGCGGGCGGCCTCGCCGACAAGCCCATCCCTGCCGACGCGTTCCTCGCCGCCCTTACCGGCTTCAACGTCGGCGTCGAGGGGGCGCAGCTCGCGGTCATCGCCCTCGCCTTCGCCGCGACCTGCTGGGTGCGCGACGAGGAGCGCTACCGCCGGTGGGTCGTGGTGCCGGCTTCCGTGGGCATCGCCTTTGCCGGCCTGTGGTGGGCGGCGGAGCGAATCTGGTCCTGACCGGCTTGGGCGTGACAGCCGCGGCCGCTTCGGTTGTGCTGGGGTCATGCCTCGCCTCCTCTGCTGCTGGTTCGCGCTGACCCTCCTCGCCCCGGCCCAGTCCGCGGCGGCCGGCGGCGAGGTCGGCCTGCTCGGTCATGGGCCGGCGAAGTATCGGCTCGATCCGGCGTGGGCCAAGGTCGATCCCGCCGTCGCGCCGATTGTCAACGCGCACGCCCTGGCGGAAGGCAAGGATGGCCGCATCTACCTGGTCACCGACCACCCTCGGAACGACTTCCTCGTCTTCGAGCAGGACGGGCGCTTCGTCCGCGCGATCAGCGCCGGTCTCGGTGGTGGCCATGGTCTTGAGATCTTCGAAAAGGGCGGCGTCGAATACCTCGTGCACGTCGACTCCGGCTGGCACATGGCGGCCGAGGGCTGGAACCCCACCGCGGTCGAGGGACGCGTCACGCTGTTGACGACCGATGGCAAGCTCGTGCGCAAGTTTCCGACGCCGAAAGAGTTGGGCCTGAGCGACGGCAAGTTCATGCCTTGCGACGTCGCCTGGACGCCGGCGGGCACCTTGCTCGTCGCCGATGGTTACGGCTCGAATCTCATCTACGAGTTCTCGCTCGAGGGTAAGCTCCTGAAGAAGTGGGGCGGGCCGACGAAGGACGCCGGCAACCTCAGCAACGCGCACGGTATCTCGATCGATGCCTCCGACGCGCGCGGTCCGTTGGTCTGGGTGCCGTCCCGCAGCCAGAATCAGCTTAAGGCGTTCACCTTGGACGGCAAGTATGTCGACACCCTGGACCTGCCCGGGGCCTTCGCGGGGCAGCTGTGTTTCCGCGGTGACAAGGCTTACGCCGCCGTCTGCTGGAGTAAGGACGCCCAAGGCCGCCGCCTGAACCAGTCCGGCTTCATCGTCGTCCTGGACCGCGTCACGAAAAAGGTCCTCAGCGCGCCGGGCGCCAGCGAGCCGCGGTATGTCGACGGCAAGCTGCAGCCCCTGAGCCAGGCGCAGCCGGTCTTCAAACACGGCCACGACCTCTACGTCGACGCCGCCGGCGACATCTACGTCGGCGAGTGGAACGCCCAGCGCCGCTACCCCTCCAAGCTGACTTTGGCGAAGTGACCGCCGTCAGGTCCGCAGCGGCTCGTAGGGCGCGCCCGGGGTGACGAGGAAGCACTCGCCGACCTTGAGGTCGCCGAGTTTGCCGACCATCCGGCTGACCGGCGTCGCCAACGGCTGGCCGAAACGGTTGATCGGCGTCGGCTTACCCGACGGGTTGGTCTCCGCCGCGCCCGTGGCGGCCAGGACGTTCTCCGCCATCACGCGGAGGCAGCGCTTATAAAAATGATAGAAAGCCACCTGGCTCGTGAAAAGCGCCGGCAGGCCGGGTTCGAGCGAGCTCGGCGACTGGCAGGTCACGAGCAGGGTGCAGCCCAGTGACCGGGCCTGGCGGAGCAGCGGCGCGAACGAGCGTAACGCCGGCGTGAGCGGGGCGACGTCGATGACGAGGAAGCGGCGCGTGCCCGCGGGCGCCGGGTTCGCCGCGAGCGCGGCGGGTAGTTCCGCGAACAGTCGCTCCGCCTGGGCTTCCCGTTCGGGGTGCGTCCCGGTCAGCGTGACCAGCGTGGGTTTGGCTAGCAGGTCGCCGGGCGAAGCCGGAGCCTCGCGGCTGGACGTCACGGCCTGGAGGCCGATGGTCGGGCCGTGGGCCGTGGCCGGGTCCTGGATGACGAGCAACGGGGCGCCGGTCCGCACCAAGGCCGGCAGCAGGGTGCCGTTGAGCAAACGCGACTTCCCCGTGCCCGGTGCTCCCGCGATCAACAGGTGTCCGCCCGCGAGCGCCGCGGCGGTGTGTCGGGAAGTCCAGAGCGCGGAAGGCATGCCGGGGCTTAAGCCGCCTCGGCGGCCTTGGCTACGTAAATGACCGCGCTCGTCTCAGGCGTGGAAATCGTGGTACTCCAGGAAGCTGCGGGCCCCCTCCTCGCTGAGGTAGGCCGCGAGCAGCTTGGGATCGACCTTCGTGAGGTCGACGACGATGAGCCCGTCCAGGCAGCCGCCGAAGGAATCGTCGACGTTGAAGGTGATGAGCCGGCCGTTCAGCTTCAGGTAATGCTTGAGCAACACGGGCACCTGTTTCGCGTCCGGCTCGAGGTCGCTGACCAGCCCGGACACATGCTCCAAGTCGAACGCGCACCGTTGCAGCACGTCGAGGTCGGCCTCGTGCAGGCTCATGGCGCGCGGCGGGTTCTTCGCGCGGACCAACGGCACCAGGTCGTCGGCCAGACGGTTGTGGCGGAGGTAGGAGAGGATCAGTTCCTTCGAGGCCTGCCCGTATTCTGGGTTGATGCTCACCGGACCGAACAGCAGGTGGTATTGCGGAAAGCGGAGCACGTAGCGGCCGATGCCGCGCCAGAGGAGCGGCAGGCTCGTCGGCCGTCGCTGGTATTCCGGGCGGATGAAGGAGCGGCCCATCTCCAGCGCCGGATCCATCCGCTTGAAGAAGTCGCCCTTGAACTCGAACAGCGTCGACGTGTAGAGTCCGTGCTTACCGCGCAGCGGCAGAATGCGGTCCGTTGGACCGAGCCGGTAGCCGCCGACGATGCGACCCTCCTTCTCGTCCCAGAGCACCAGCTGGTCGTACCACGCGTCGAAGGCGTCGAGGTCGCAGGCCAGGCCGGTACCCTCCGAGACCGACCGGAAGGTCAGTTCGCGCAGGCGGCCCACTTCGCGCAAGGTGTGGGGGAGGTCGGCGCCGAGGAAGCGGTAGATGCGGAAGTCGCCCGAGGTGAGCAGGAGGTCCTCCGCGGGCAGGCTCTGCAGCTCGGCGCGCACCAGAAGCGGATTCACCGGCGGGATCAGCTCAGCCTGCTTGGTCGGCTCCGTCGCCGCCGGCCGCGGCGCGCGTTCGCGGCGCGGCAGGAGCTCGCAGCGCAGGCGGACGAATTCGGCGGCCTCGGCGTCGTCGGCGTGCTGGGCGAGCTGCGTCGGTGTCACCGGATTGGCGGCGCGCAGGCGGATGACCTTGCCTTTCTGCGCGAGGAATTCCCGCAGCAGCAGCGTCGTCCGTAGGCGCGGGTGCACCAGCCCCACGGTCTGGAAGAGGCCGGAGTTGCGGCCGGCGATGTGCAGGGGCAGTAAGGCCGCCTTGGTCCGTCGCGCCAGGCGGACGAAACTGTCCGACCAGCGCGGGTCCTCGACCCGCCGGCGCCAGGGTCGCAGGCTGGAGACCTCGCCCGCGGGGAACATCAGGATCGCGCCGCCGTGCTTCAGGTGGTCCAGGATGCGACGGGTCCCCGCGAGGTTCGCCTTTCCGTCCGGGTCGACCTCGATGAGCCAGGGCCGGATGCCGGGGATCTGCGCCAGCCATTCGTTGCCCACGACCAGCGTGTCCGGCCGCGCGCGGAGCAGGAACTCCATCGCGACGAGCCCATCCGTCATCCCATGCGGGTGGTTCGCGACGGCCAGCAATGCCCCCGTGCGCGGGATGCGCGCCAGGCATTCGTCGGCCCAGCTGGGCTTGATGTCCGCCTGCTCCAGCGCGGACGCGAAGAAGTCGGGGCGTCCCGCCTGATGGATGCGCGCCAGGAAGTCGTCGAAGTGGGAAACCTTGAGCACGCCGTCCAAGGCGCGCGTCGCCCAGCCTAGCGGGCCGAGGCGACGCCGCATCTCCTCGAAGTTGGACGCGGGGGACGACGTGGACATGCGGGTGCCGATGGTGCGTCAGTGCGCCGCGAGTTCGCCGGCCACCAGGGCTGCCACACGGTCGGCCCCGCCCGCGTCGCCGAGACCCTCCACGGCATGTTTCCATTCGCGCCAGACCGCCCAGTCGTCCGCGAAGGCCGCGGCGACGGCCGCCTTGGCCGCCGCCGGCGTCAGCCCGTAGGTGCCGGCGCCGTGTTCCACGATCAGGCGCGCGTTGCCTGCTTCCTGCCCGGGGATGACCTGCGTGACGATCATCGGGGTGCCGGCCGCGACGCACTCGTGCGTGGTCGCGCCGCCCGCCTTGCTGATGACGAGGTGGGCGGAAAGCATCAGGTCGGGGATTCGGTCCGTCCAGCCGAGGACCTCGGCCTTGCCCGCGGTCGCGGCAACCACCGCCTCGCGGAAGTCGGCGTCCTTGCCGACGGTGACCGTCAGCTCGAGATCGAGCGTCGCGAGCGCCGCCGCCAGCGCCACGGCATCGCGCTTTCCCGGGTTAAGCATCAGCAGCACGCGGGGGCGGCCGCCGGCCTGCGCGGAGGAACGCGGGGCGAGCCGGGCGGGCACCGGGAAGCCGTAGGGCAGGACCTTGGCGGCCGGCACGCCCTGCCGGATCATGACGTCCGCGGTGGCCTGGTTGGGCGTCACGTACCAATCGGAGTGCGCGCGGTGCCAGGCCCGGTTCACCGAGACCGAGTCCGTGACCACGGTGATCAGCCGCGGCCGGGCCGGGTCGTTCCGCCGCCACCGACGGGCCATCATGTAATTGTAGAGCGGGTAGGCCGAGACCACCACCGGCGGCCGGGTCTCGTCCAGCAGCTGGTTCAGGGCGCGCTGGACCGGGCGGACGAAGGGCAGGGAGGCCCCGACCAAGGGCAGGCGGTCCAAGCCGGCGTAAAGCATGCCCCAGAGGCGGGGGTGGCGGTTCGCGACGCCGATGTAGGCGTCGCGCTGGCGCCGGGCGCGGTCCGCGCCGTAGGCCGTGAGGAAGAGGTCATGCACCTGCCCCTCGAGCGCGCCGCCGGACGTGCGACCCAGCGCCTCGGCGATCGCCCGCGCGGCGGCGTTGTGTCCTTCGCCGAAGCCCGCGGAGAGGATCGGGATGCGGGTCATCGGGCGGGGACGAAGCCGCGGGCCTGCACGGCGTGCTCGTGGAGGGTGCGCTGGGCCGCGATGCGTTCGCGCAGTTCGGCGCGTTCGACGACGCGGAGCGTGCCGTCGGTCTCCTCGACGATCGCGGTGAGCGACTCGACCCAGTCGCCGGAGTTGAGGTAGCGGATCGCGCCGATCTGGCGGTCCTCCGCCTTGTGGATGTGGCCGCACATCACGCCGTCGCAGCCGCGGCGGGCGGCGAGCGTCTGCAGGTGTTCCTCGAAGCTCGAGATGAAGCTGACGGCTGACTTGACCTTGCCCTTGATAGCCTGCGAGAGGGAGAAGTACTCCTTGCCGCGCCAGGCGCGCCACTTGTTGTAGAAGCGGTTGATGTCCAGCAGCACCTGGTAGCTGATATCGCCCAGCACCGCGAGCCACCGCATCTTGGCCGTCACCGTGTCGAACGCGTCGCCGTGGATGCACAGGAAGCGCCGGCCCTGGAGGTCGACGTGGATGTGCTCCTCGGCCAGCTCGATGCGGTCGAGGGCGATCGGAATCAGGTGGCGGATGAAGTCGTCGTGGTTGCCGCGCAGGTAAACCACCTTGGTGCCGTCCTTCTCCGCCATCTTCATGATGCGGCGGAGTACGGCGGTGTGGGCCGGCGTCCAGTAGTTCTTGCGGCGGAGCGACCACAGGTCGATGATGTCGCCGTTCAGGATCAGCTTGTCGCAGCGGATGCCGCGGAGCACGTCGAGGAGCTCGCGGGCCTGGGCGTCCTTGGTGCCGAGGTGGAGGTCGGACAGGACGAGCGTGCGGAAGTGGATCTTGGCCGGGGGCAGCGGTTCCTGCGGGGGGCTGACGAACCTCTCTTGGTCTTCCATGTTGCCGAAGCGTAACCCGGCCCTGTGTCGATCCTGCGTCGGATTCGACACAAAGGCGGAAAAGGCCGCCGGGCCGGCTCAGCGGTCCGGGTCGAGGCGGGCGCGGGCGGAATCGTCCGCCGAAGGCATCTGGGCGAGCCACTGCTCCGCCTGGTCCTGTCCGGCCAGTTTCTCAGCCAAGTTCAGCCGTAATCCGAGCTCACGCAACTCCAGGAGTGTCTTCTCTCGGTCCTTGCTCAGGCGGAGCTCGACCAGTTTCCATGCGTAAGACAGTTTCAGTTCACGTAGCGCATGCTTCTCTGCGGTATAGCGAAGCGATATCGACGCCGCTGCGACCGCATCCCCTTTAAGCGCAGCGCGACTCAGATACGCCAGGGCTATCCGATGATTCGGTATCAGCCCGATTTGCCCTTCGTCGTAGGCCATACCCAGGATGCGTAGGGCGCCGATGTCGCCTAGTTCTATCGCTTTAAGCAAATGATATTCGGCGAGTTTTGACTCTTTCTCGTAGTCCGCGCTCCGCCGGAGCCGCTCGGTGCGATCCTGCGCTACCGCCGAGGGGCTAAAGCCGGAGGTTTGGTCAGAACTATAGTTCGATTCGGCCTGCGCTAGGTGTATTTCGCCTAGTACGCGATGAGCCATGGGCTGTCGCTGTTGCGCGGCTTTTTCCGCCCATTCAAGAGCCTTTTCCCGGCTCTTAACGATGCCGATGCCTTTCAGATAATAAAGCGAGACGACGGCCATGGCCCGCGGGCGGCCGCCTCTCGCGGCTTTCTCCATGTATTTGAACGCGATAGTCGGCTCCACCTTGATAAGAAGGTCTTTGGGGCAGTAGGAGGTATGTCTCAGGGCGTAGAAGTAGGCGGCAAGTGAATCTTCATTGTCGGCCTTGGCCTTGAGTTCTTCCTCCGTGGCTTCGGGCGAAACCTTTAAAAAGCGTTCATATACTTCGCCAGGCACATCGAACCACGGTACGCTCCGGAACTGCACCCAGAGGTTGAACCACGCCACAAGCATCACGCCAGCGGCCATGAGGTAGGGGCGGGACTTGACGTAGAGGCGGAGCATCGGGGCCGCGTTATCCAAGACTTCTCCTGCGAGAAGGCAAGGGCGGGCCTCAGCTGATCAGCAGTAGGCGCGGCGACACGGGGAGGTTGACCGGAGCGCGGTGGACGCACGGCGGCGCGGGGTTGCCTGGCCAGCGGGTCGCGATGCGCCAGAGCGCGAAGGTCCCGAAGGCGTACGGCGTCGCGCCTGGCCGGGGCGCGTAGTGGGAGTCGTAACTATGCTCCTGCAGGAACTCGGCGAAGCCGGCGTCGTCCGCGCCGCCATATTCCTCGAGCAGGGCCGCGCGGATCTCCGGGATTTCGACCTTCAGCCGGGCGTCCTCATTCGCCAGCCCTTCGCTGCAAGCGCCGAGGTAGGTGCAGAGCCAGGTGTCGACCTCGACGGGCGCGCTATCGACGTGGAAGGAGGTGACGTCGGTCGGCACGGGCCCCGCGGCGGGGTCCGGCCGGCAGTCGTGGATCAGGTTCAGCGAAGGCGCGAGGTCATGGGCGCGGAGCAACCGTTGGTCGGCCAGCATCGCCTCCGCGGCGAGCCGCCCCGCCGGCGACAGCTGAAGCGCCGCCAGTTCATCATCGGCCAGCGGCACGATGCCTTGGCCTGCCGGCAGCCGCGCAGCCACCTCGGCGAAGTCCCCGGGTAGCGACCGCTCCCAGCAAAGGGCGTTCACGCCCTCGGCGAAAGGGGTCGCGAGCAACTCGGCGAAGCCGCCGACGCGGCGGACGCGGCTGGGGTCACCCCCGCTCACTTCAGCCCGAAGCGCGCGACGAACTCCTTGGCGAGCGCCTCGTAGGCGACGGCGCCCGGCGAGTGGACGTCGTACTGGAAGATCGTCTGGCCGTGGCTCGGGCACTCGGACAGGCGGATGGTGCGCGGAATCATCGCCTCCATCACGAGGGCGGGGAAGTGGGTCTTCACCTCTTCGACGACCTGGCGGGAGAGCTTGGTGCGCACGTCGTACATCGTCATCACGATGCCGCCGACGGTCAGCTTGTCGGTCGCGCCCGCGGCCTGGAGCTGGTCGACGACGCCGAGGATCTGGCCGAGGCCCTCCATCGCGAGGTATTCGGTCTGCAGCGTCACGAGCAGGTGGTCCGAAGCGCCGAGCGCGTTCATCGAGAGCATGCCGAGCGCCGGCGGGCAGTCGATGAGGATGGCCTTGTACTTGCCGGCGGCGACGAGCGGGGCGAGGGCCTCGCGCATGCGCCCGAGGTAGTTCTCGGCTTGGGCGAGCTCGGACTCCACCGCGGCGAGGTCGAGCTCGGAGGGGATGAGGTCCAGTTTCTCCGTCGCGGTCGCGACGACCATGTCCGCGGCCAAGGCTTCGCCGTGGAGGACGCGGTACATCGAGCGGCCTTCCGTCTTCTCGAGGCCGAGGGCGCTGGTGGCGTTGGCCTGGGCGTCCAGGTCGATGAGCAGGGTGGGGAGGCCGAGGCGGGCGAGCCCGGCGGCCAGGTTGACGGCGGTGGTCGTCTTGCCGACGCCGCCCTTCTGGTTCGCGATGGCGAAGACCTTCGTCACCTTAGG
>JBEELT010000012.1:0-25164 GCA_041167995.1 Verrucomicrobiota bacterium
CGTTGCAATGGCTGCGGCTCGGCGTTGTCGTCGCGATGGTCCTCGCGGTGGCCGCGGCGGCCCGCACCTTCCTCTTCGCCGTCGTCGTCGGCGCGCTCGCTGTGCTCGCTGGTCAGCTCCAGTGGCTCTCGCAGGAGTTGTTGCTCAAGCCGGCGGAACCCGGTCTCGGCCACGCGGCGCTCTGGCTCCTCACGCACCTTCTGCCGAACCTGCAGCAGTTCAACCTCGGCGACGCGCTGGTGCTCGCTCCCCATCAGGTGACCGCCGGCACCTTGCCGTGGGTCTTCCTGTCAGGCGTGGCGTATGTCGTCGCCTTCCTGGTTTTGGCGACCTTCCTGTTCCGACGGAGGGAAATCTGAACATGCGGCGCGCCTTGCCCTGGGTCGGTTTGTTCGCGTTGTTCCTCGCGGTCGGGGTGCTCGCCGACCAATCCTGGCGGCGGTCCCGGCTGGCCTTGCCCGAGATCGGCCGACGGGAACTCGAACCGACGGTCGGGCAGGGCGTCCTGCTCGGTGTCCTCGGCGGCTTCCGCACCGTCGTGGCCGACTTCACCTGGATTCGCGGTTACGTGCTCTGGGAGCGGAAGAACGACCGCGCAGGCACCGAACTGCTGATGCGCGCCGCCTGCGCGCTCGACCCGCGGTCGCGCTTCTTCTGGGAAAACACCGGACTCGCCGTGGCGAACGACATGGGTCATTGGGAGATCCGCCGCCGCGGCGGCTACGCCAAGGTACCTAAGGAAATTCAAGACCACTTGCTCCGTGGTTACGCCCAGCGCGGCATGGTCTTGCTCGACGAGGGAATCGCGAGCACGGGCGGCGACGCGGCACTGCTCGCCACCGCCGCTTTGGTCGCCGAGTTGCAACTCAAGGACCTCGGCCGCTCGGCCGACTACTACCGTCGCGCGGCGGAGGCGCGCGCCGCCCCGTGGTTCGCCGCCCGCTTCGCCGCCGCCAACCTCTGGAAGGAAGGCCGCCGACGCGAGGCCTACGTCTGGTACCGCGCTCACTGGCTGAAGGTACTGCGTCTGGCCGAAGATGGCTCGCCCGATGACCTTAAGGAGCTCCGCGACATGGAGCACGAGCTGCGCTTGCCTTTGCTCCAGCGTCTCCCCCTGCAGCCCTGGGAGGTCTCCCAGCCGGGGTTTGTCCCACGGACGAGCGAAGGGGTGACGGCGCCGTCGCCGGTCGGTGGTCAGAGCCGGAAGTGATCAGAAAGGTTGGTCGCCGTCCGCCTTCGGTCCCGCCGGTGCGCCCTTGGCCGCCTTCGGCTTGCGCGGAGGGAAGGCGAACCACCAGCCCTTCTCCTTGTCGGCGACGAGGAAGGCTTCGAAGGTCCGCTTGGTCCGGTTGGAGACGAACTTCTTGAGGCCGGTCTTGCCCTCATTGAGCAGGCGACGGACGTCGTCCGCCGACAGCGGGCACTTGAGCATCTCGGCGTTGAGGCTGAAAGTCTTCTTGGCGCCGGCTTCCTGTGCCTTATGCGGACAGACCCGGTAGCCGGCGGTCGGCGTGTGCTGCACCGGCAGGCCGCTGACAGGGCAGGGGCCGAGCACCGGCCAGTCGGCATCGAAGGCGTCGGGGTTACCGTCGGCGCCTTCGCGCGGCGGGAAGTAAAGGACGGCCTTCAACTTGCCGCTGGGCGACTTCGGCTTGGTCTTGCGCGGAGACTTGGCTGGTGCGGCTGCTTCGCCTTCGGCCGCGGGCGCGGCTTCCGGCTTCTCTTCGGCGCCACGGGGCTTGATCGTATCCGGGTCGACGAGGTCGATGTAGCCTGTAAAATTCTTGCCCGACTTCATCGAACGGAAGTCCGCGAACGGCCCGATGCGGCGTTTCTCGACCAGCTCGCCGACTTCGGCGGGGGTGATGCGGTGTCCGTTCATCTCCGCATAGATCGTCATCTTCGGGCGGTCGGTGGTGCCGACCTTGTCCTGGGAGAAGTATTTCTCGCCGTCGGTGAGGAGCGGCAGGCCGTCAGTCGGAGAGAGTATCTTCGGATTCAGTTCCGATGATGGGGTCGGATCCGTCGCGCCGGCGAGCATTTCGCGGACCTGCGCTTTGATCTCATGGATGAAAGCTTCGGCCGTCAGATGACCGTGCTCGATCTGCTTGAGCTTATACTCCCACTCGCCGGTGAGCTGCGGCTCGACGAGGAAGGACATGCCCTTGCTCTTCTCGGTCAGGAACTGATGCAGCTGGAAAGCCTTGGCCAAGGGTACGAGTTCCTTGCCCTGACGTTCGATATAGGTCTTCGCGAGGAGCTCCTCGATGGTGGCGGCACGGGTCGCGGGAGTGCCGAGGCCACGTTCCTTCATCGCTTCGGCGAGGGCTTCGTCGTCGACGAGCTTGCCGGCGTTCTCCATCGCCCCGAGGAGCGAGGCTTCGTTATAGCGGGCAGGTGGCTTCGTGGCTTCTTCCTTGACGTCGACACCGCGGACCTTGGCCTGGGCGGGGGAGCCGTCGGCAGCGATGAGCGCGGGCAGGCTGGCGGAGCCCTCCTTGTCCTTGTCTTCTTCGGCTTCAGCTTCCTGACCCCAGATCGCGCGCCAACCGGCGACGACGAGCACCTTGCCGGTGGTGCGGAACTGATGGGCGCCGACGGTCGTGGTGCGGACGGTCTCCTCGAACTCGGCCATCGGGAAGAAGACGCCGACGAAACGCCGGACGACGAGGTCGTAGATCTTCTGTTCGACGTCCGTGAGGCTGTGCGGGATCGTGCCGGTCGGCACGATGGCGAAGTGGTCGCTCACCTTCTTGTTATCGAAGACGCGACGGCCGGCGGCATCGACCCAGCCGGTGCGCAGCGCTTCCTTGGCGAAGACTCCGGCGGGATGCGCACCTTCCAGGGACTGCAGGGCCGCCTTGGCGTTCGCGACGTAGTCCTCCGGCAGATACTGGGAGTCGGTACGCGGATAGGTGAGGGCCTTGTGCTTTTCGTAAAGGGCCTGGGCGACGCCGAGGGTGGTCTTGGCCGAGAAACCGAAGCGGCGATTGCCCTCGCGCTGGAGGGTCGTGAGGTCGAAGAGGCGCGGTGCGCTTTCCTTCTTCGGTTTACGTTCGTCCGCGACGCCGCCGACGCCCAGCTTGAGCGACTCTTCGGCGACCTGACGGGCCTGGGCCTCGTCATAGAAACGTTCCGCTTCCTTGCGGTCGGTCACGCCGGGTACCTGCGCGGCGCCACGATAACCGCCCTGGGTGACGCCGAAGTCGCCTTCGATCTTCCAGAAGGTCTTTGGGACGAAATTGCGGATCTCGAACTCGCGCTTCACCAGGAGCATGAGGGTCGGGGTTTGGACGCGGCCGACGGAGAAGACGTCGCGTTTGGCTCCGCCGATGCGGATCGTACCATAGCGGCTACCGTTCATGCCGACGAGCCAGTCCGCCTGCGAGCGGCAGATCGCGGAACCCAGCAAGCCGGCCTTGGTGGACTCGGGTAGCAGGTGGGCGAAAGCTTCGGTGATGGCCGTGTTCGTCATGCTCGCGAGCCACAGGCGACGGACCGGGAGGCGGCATTTCGCCAGCTGGTAGATATAGTGGAAGATCAGCTCGCCTTCGCGGCCGGCGTCGCAGGCGTTGACGACCGTACCGATGTCCTCTCGGCCGAGGAGCTTCTTCAGTAGCTTGAAGCGGTCGCCGTTGTTACGCTCGCTGATGACGACCTTCAGGATGCCCGGCCGGGCGGAACCATCGAAGTCGTCCGGGAGGATGGGGAGGTCCTTGAGGGTCCAGCGCTTGAATTTCTCGTCGAGGTCCTGCGGGTCATTAAGGCGGACGACGTGTCCGATGGACGAACTGATGACCCACTCGTCGTTCTCGAAGTAGTCACTGGTCGCCTTGGGCACCTTGAGGACCTTCGCCAGATCGGCCGCGACGGACGGCTTCTCGGCGATGACGAGGGTCTTGGAGCCGGCGGGAACGGAGGCTTCAGGAACGGACTTTGAGGACTTCTTGCGCATGCGTGGGATGATAACCGATGGTCAAACCGGTTACATTCCTTGCTCGGCGAAGGAGTCGTCCAAGGCGGCGATTAGCACGGAAATCGTGGCGTCGGTCTCATCTCCCATATTGGAGATACGGAAGGTCTTGCCCTTGAGCTTGCCGTAGCCGCCATCGATGACGATTTGATGGCGGGATTTGAGCGTCTTGTTCAGGCGCTCGAGGTCGGCGTTGCGGTCGTTCTTGAAGCAGTTCAGGCCGCGGGTGCCGAAGGCGGGGTCGGGCAGGAGCGAGAACCCCTTGGCGAGGCCCCAGGCGCGCATGCGCTCGTTGAGTCGGAGGTGGCGGGCGAAGCGGTTCTCCAGACCTTCGGCCTCGATCTCGACCAGCTTCTGCTGCAGGCCGTAGAACAGGGAGATGCACGGGGTCGAGGGTGTCATGCCCTTGACGTGGTTATCGTGGAACTCGATCAGGTCGAAGTAGTAGCCGCGGTCTGGGGACTGCTTCGCACGCTCGCGGGCGCGTTCGCTGACGGCCATGATCGCCAGGCCGGGGGGCAGGGCGAGGGCCTTCTGGGAGCCGGTGAGCAGGATGTCGATGCCGAGCTCGTCCTTCTTGATCGGTAGCGTAGAGAACGAGCTGACGGAGTCGACGATGGCGATGACGTCGGGGAACTCGCGGATGACCGCCATGAGGTCGATGATCGGCGAGAGCGTGCCGGTGGAGGTCTCGGAGTGGATGAAGGTGATGCAGTCGAACTTGCCGGTGGCGAGGGCCGCGCGGACGGCGGCCGGGTCGATCGACTTACCCCAATCGAACTGCAGGGCCTCGGCATGCTTCCCGCAGCGTTTGGCGACGTCGTTCCATTTGTCGGAGAATGCGCCGTTCATGCAATTGAGGACGCCCTTGCGGCAGACGTTGCGTAGCGCGCCTTCCATGACGCCCCAGGCGGAACTGGTGGCGAGGTAGACCGGATCTTTGGTGAAGAACATGGACTGCAGACGTGGCTGCATGTCGTTGTAAAGCTTCACGAAAGCCTCGGAGCGGTGGCCGATCATCGGCTTGCCCATCGCCTGGACGATGGAGGGGGCGACGGTCAGTGGGCCGGGGATGTAGAGACGGTTGCTCATCGTTGGAAGGTGGAAAGGAGGGCGGGAGTGGCGGCGGTGTTCTCGAGGCGGATGATCCGGCGGTTGCGGTCGGCGAGGGTGACCGTCCGGGGCTTCCAAGCCGGGGCGTCGGCGGCGGGGACCTCCGCGAAGCTCATGATGACCAGCAGGTCGCCGGGCTGGCCGAGGTGGGCCGTGGCCCCGTTGAGGCAGATTTCCCGGGTCCCGGCCGGGGCGGGGATGGCGTAGGTCTCGAAACGCTGGCCGTTGGCCAGGTTGCCGATCAAAATCCTCTCGTAGGGCAGCATGCCCACCAGGTCCAGCAGCTCCTGGTCGATGGCCAAGGAGCCCTCGTAATCGAGGCGGGCGCCGGTGACTTCGGCGCGGAGGATTTTGGTGCGCAACAGGTGGACGAGCATGGCGCGGAGTCGTCCCTTCTCAATCGGGATGCTTGCCTGCGTCAAACAACTTTGCATCTAATCGTCTATGGCGGCGAAGCATCGTGGGTTCTTTTCCTCGCTCGGCGAGGCCATCGCGGGCTTTGCCGTCGGCGTGGTCTATGGCCGCCGGAAGGGGTTTGGCGCCTGGCTGCTGGGTGGCTTCCTGAGGGTGCTTTCGTGGGTTTTCGAACTGCTGGTCCGCCTGCGGCTCTGGCTTTACCGCCACCGTCTTTTCCGCGACACCCCTTTGGGGTGTAAGGTCGTGGTCGTGGGTAACCTCACCGTCGGTGGCACCGGGAAGACACCCGTCGTCCTCAAGATGGCTCAGGTCCTCGCCAGCCGTGGTCGCAAGGTCGCGATCTTGTCGCGAGGTTACAAGGGCGCCTCCGACTCCTGGGCGAAACGTTTCTGGCGTTGGCTCACGCAGGGCAGCCGGCCGGACCCGTTGGTGGTCTCCGACGGACGCTCCGTGCTCGTCGGGCCCGACGAGGCCGGCGACGAACCCTACATGCTCGCCCGCAACCTCGCCGCGCTCGGCGTGGTCATCGTGGTCGACCGCGACCGCGTCGAGGGTGGTCGTTTCGCCCTCCGGCGTTTCGGCGTCGACACAATCCTGCTCGACGATGGGCTGCAGTACCTGCCGCTGCGCGGTCAGATTAACCTAGTCCTGGTCGACAGCCATGACCCTTTTGGTAACGGCTGCCTGTTGCCGCGCGGCATCCTGCGTGAGCCGGTGGCCAATCTCAGCCGCGCCTCCTACGTCTTTGTCACGAAGTCGAGCGGCGCGCCCGACCCCGCTCTGGTTGCGCTCATCCGCCGGCACAATCCGACGGCCGAGATCATCCCCTGCGCCCATCGTGCCCGGGAACTCATCGAAGTCGACGGACCCGGCCGGCTTCCGCTTGAGATCCTGCGGGGTAAGCGGGTCGCGGCTTTCTCGGGGATCGCGACGCCGGAAAGGTTCGAGGAGACCCTGGCCGCCGAGGGCGCCGTGCTGGTGGCCAACCGCCGGTTCCTGGACCACCATGCCTTCAACGACGAGGACCTCGATGAGGTGCTGGAGCAGGCGCTCCGGGCGCAGGCGGAGATGATCGTGACGACCGAGAAGGACGCGGTGCGTCTCCTCGCGCGGTTCCGTCCGCCCATGCCTCTGTACTATGTGCGGCTCGAGGTCGAGGTGCTGGGCGAGGGCGACGGCTTCAACGCCGCGGTCGAGCGCATCTGCTTCGGTTCTACCGGCCCGCTTCGTTGACGTCGGTTTCGCCGCTCCGGGCCGCCAGGCGGAGGAACGTGTCTTGGGCGCCGGGTGCCAGGCGGCCGCGCGGGTCACAGGGTAAGTAGCTCCCATCGGCCTGCAGTTCCTTGGCGTCACCCGTCCGGTCGCGGTAGGTGGCGAGGATCTCCTCCTCCATGCGGCGGATGAGCTCGGGTGAGCGCAGGGGGAAGACACATTCGACGCGTCGCAGGAAGTTGCGAGGCATCCAATCGGCGCTGCCCATGAGAAGAATCGGCGCACCGCCGTCGTTCTGGAACCGGAACACGCGGCTATGTTCGAGGAACCGCCCCAGGAAGCTGCGCACCCGGATGTGCGCACTCTTCCCGGGCACGCCCGGAGTGAGGCAACAGATCCCGCGCACCACGAGATCGATTTTCACGCCCGCGTTCGAGGCCTCGTGGAGCGCGCGGATCACGTCCGGGTCGACCAGGCTGTTCACCTTGGCGAAGATGCCCGCCGGTCGGCCGGCCCGGGCCGCGGTCGCCTCGGCCATGATCAGCGCCACAATGCGGCGGGATAGGTCGAACGGTGCGACGAGCAGGTGGCGGAACTGGGGCGACGCGAGGTTCCCGGTCAGTACGTTGAAAAGCAGCCCCACGTCGGCGGTGATCTCCGCGTCGGCGGTGAGCAGGGAGAAGTCGGTGTAGATGCGCGCGGTCTTGGGGTTGTAGTTGCCGGTGCCCAGGTGGGCGTAGCGGCGCAACACGCCATGCTCCTGGCGGACGACCAGGCAGGCCTTACAGTGGGTCTTGAGGCCGTGGAGCCCGTACACGACGTGCGCCCCGGCCTCCTGGAGCTGGCGGGACCATTCGATGTTGTTGAGTTCGTCGAAGCGCGCCCGCAGTTCGACGAGCGCGGTGACCTGCTTCCCGTTGCGCGCGGCTTCCTTGAGCGCCTCGACGACCGGCGAGTCGCCGCTGGTGCGGTAGAGCGTGAGCTTGATGGCGACCACGTGCTCATCCCGGGCGGCTTGCCGGAGGAAATCAACCACCGTGGCGAAGGATTCGTAGGGGTGGTGGAGCAGGATGTCCTGCTGCGCAATCCGGGCGAAGAGCCCCGTTGGCTCGACGCCGTCGACCGGCAGGGCCGGCGTGAACGCCGGGTAAAGCAGGTCGGGGCGCGACACGAGGTCGAGGAGACTCGCCAGCCGGAGCATGTTCACGGGGCCGGGATTGAGGAAGGCATTCTCGGGCGCCAGTGCCGTGGACGCCAGCAACCAGTCGAGCTCGGGGGCGGGGATGTCGGCTTCGACCTCGAGCCGGACGGTAGCACCCTTGCGCAGGTTACGGATTTCCTCCTCGATCGCCTCGAGTAGATTCCCCGCTTCCTCTTCATCGACGTAAAGGTCGCTGTTACGCGTGATGCGGAAAGCCCAGGAACCCTGGAGCTCGAGGCCGGGGAAGAGCCGGTGGAGGAACGTCTGGATGATGTGGCTGAGGAGCGTGAAGCCCCGCTGATCGGCCAAAGCGAGCACCCGCGGTAGGATGCGCGGCACGGGTACGACGGCGCGACGCAGCTCGCCGGTCGCCGGTGCGCGCAGCAGGACTAGCAGGTACAGGCCCTTGTTGGTGAGCACCGGGAAAGGGTGCGACGGGTCGATCGCGAGGGGCGTGAGCGCTGGGAGAATCTCGCGGTCGAAGCGCTCGGAGAGTTCGCGGCGATCTGTCTCGTCAAGCTGCTGCCGGGATTTGACGATGATGCCCACCTCGGCCAACGCCGGTACGAGCTGGTCCTGCCAGCAACGCTGTTGCGCCGCCACGAGGTCATGCGCCTGGCGCAGGACCTGCTGGAGGAACTCGCGGGTCGCCGGGTGGCTGGCGGATTCCTCCTGCTGCATGATGCCCGCCACGCGGATCTCGAAGAACTCGTCGAGGTTGGAGCTGACGATGGAGAGGAAGCGGACCCGCTCCAGCAATGGGACGGAGGGATCCTCCGCGAGCTCAAGCACGCGGCGATCGAAGCTGAGCCAACTGAGTTCGCGGTTAAACATCTTAGGGTAGGGATAATGACCGCCGTGGACAGGTTGTCAGCAACGGGCGACTAATCGACCGAAAGCCCAACTAAGAGGCAATAAGACCCGCGTTAAATGGAGGTTCCCGTCAGGTTACGTTCAGGTTAAAGCCTAACCGGCGTCCAGAGTACGCGGAGCTCCGAGCGGTCGGACAGCCGGACCTTGGCTCCGGTCATGACCGGGAACGACACGACGTCGCCGCGTCCGAAGGTCGCCGCCAGCGCCTTGACGTCGTGCTTTGACAGGCCGCGGGTCGGTACCTCGACCGACTGCAGGCTGCCGGCACGCACGACGATGAAACGCAACAGACCCTTGATGATCTGGACATCGGACACGAGCCGCACGGCTTGTGCGGGCACGTCGGTCAAGGCGGCATCGGAGAAGAGGGCACAGGCGAAACGCACTTCGCGGAGGTCGCGGAAGAGCCGACGGTTCGCGTAGGCGGCCGAGGCCGGCGCCGTCCAGGGTCGCGACTCATGATTCCAATGCTCGCCGGCGAGCAGTTGGGGACAGGCGTGCGCGTCCAGTTCGGGGCCGACCCGCGTCAGCAAGCCCTCGGCGCAGACCTGTTCGCTCAGTCGCTGGAGGCGCTCGGCCGTCGCGCGCAAGGCGGGTTCGAGCAGGAGGATGAGGCCACCGGGACGGAGCCGCCGGCGCAAGGTCGTGAACCAGGCTAGCGTGGACTTCGCATCGAGCTGGGTCATCTCGTTGAGCACGAAGCCGGCGACGATCACGTCGAAATCACCCTCCGGCCACGTCTCGGGCCGGGACGCATCGCCGACCCGGGTACGCACGGTCACGGGGTCGCCGAGAAAGTCTGCTGCGAAACGTTCGAGTCCGGCCAGCGCGCCCGGAGAGCGGTCGACGGCCGCGAGCTCGACGCGCCCCGCCCCGCGCCGACGGAGATGGTGGGCCACGGCGACGCCGCAGGACCCGGGGCCGGAGCCGAGGTCGAGGATCGCGGGGATGGCCGATGCCGGTCGCCAGCCCCGCAGCTCCATCGCTTGGGCCAAGGCGTAGCCGGTGCGGACGAAGCTTTGCGGCAGGAAGAAGATGCCGTAGGCGGCGAGCAGTTCCTCTTCCGCGAAGTAATCGGGGAAACGACCTTCCGGCCGCTCGGTCGTGAAGAGGTCGGACAGTCTCGCGACCGCATGGGCTAGCCGCTCGAACGCCGCATCGCCGAGCAGGTCGGTCGCCGCCTCGGCGCGACCGATCCAGTGGGCCTCCGCCGTCGCCGGGTAGTCGCCCCAGCCCTCATCCGCCGACATCGCGACGGCCCTCCAGCGCACTGCGCAAGGTCGCCGGGTCGGCGAAGGTGAGCCCGCTGCCGCTGGGCAGGCCGAAGCCGATGCGGGAAACCTTAATGGAAGGACGGATCGCCTGGATGGCCTCGCGGATATAGTGACAGGTCGCCTCGCCTTCGATGTCGTTGCCCAGCGCCAGCACCACCTCGGTGATCGGTTCGTCGCGCAGGCGCCGTTCGAGGCTGGCGAGGTTCAGGTCGGCGGGACCCACGCCGTTGATGGGGGAGAGGCGTCCGTGCAGCACGTGGTAGGTCCCGCGGTAGGAGACCGAGCGTTCGATCGCCATGAGGTCCGGGACCTGCTCGACGACGCAGAGGGCGGTCGTTTCCCGCTTGGGGTTGACGCACACTTCGCACAGGGCGTCTTCGGCGAGGCTGCCGCAGCGCTCGCAACGTCGGACCGAGTCGGCGGCGACCCGCAAGGCCTCGAGCACGGGCGCCAGGCGGGCGGGACGTTCGACCAGCAGGTGCAAGGCGATGCGCTCCGCGGACCGGTGGCCCATGCCGGGGAGCTGCTTCAGCAACTGGCGGACTTTGTCGAAGGCGGGCGTCACGTAGGCTTACAGGCCGGGCAGTTGGAAGCCGGCGGTCGCCTGGGACATCGTCGCCTCATGGAGGGCACGGGCGCGGTCGGCGGCCTCCTGGAGGGCGGCCACCAAGGCTGGCTCGACCACGGCGGCACCTTCCTTGAGGAAGTCGGGATGGAGCGTGAGCGCCTGGATGCGACCATGGCCGTCGACCACGACCTTCACGGCGCCGCCGCCGTGGGAGATCTCGATGCGTTCTTCCGCGAGGCGCTGCTGCGCTTCCGCGATGCCCTTCTGCATCTTCTGGGCTTGCTTGAGGAGTTTGCCGACGCCTGCCATGGTGCCACGAGGTTTTGGAGGACCGCGGGGGAGTCAAGGGTGACCCCAAGGTTTCGTCCCGGCTTGCGCCCTTCCGCCGCGGGGGACAGGGTGGGGCATGCGTCCGCCGCGTGACCTCCAGATCATCGGCACCTTCCTTGCCATCACCTGGGAGGACGGGGTAGAATCCGTGCTTTCCGGCGAATACCTCCGCGAGCACTCGCCAAGCGCGGAGAACATGGGGGAGGTCGATATCCTCGGCCAGCGTTGGGGCGGCGACGGCCCGCGGCGTTTCCCCGGTGTCGCCGTCGTGGGGCTGGAGCGGCTCGGTAACTACGCCGTCACCTTGGAGTTCGACGATGGCCATCGTACCGGCATCTATAGTTGGCATTACCTACGTGGTCTGGCCGATCGGTTTACCCGCTGACCTTTTACGTTTGCATCCTTCCGGCGTTCGGCCGACAACCATCAACGTGAAAAAGACTTACGTCCTGGACACCAACGTTCTGATTCACGATCCCGAGTCCCTCTTCAAGTTCGATGAACACACCGTGGCGGTCCCGGTGGAGGTGCTCTCCGAACTCGACCGGCTAAAGACCCAGCCCGGCCAGCTCGGCGCCAGCGCGCGTCGCGTGAACCGCTCCATCCGCGCCCTGTTCGAGAACCGTCCGCTGAAGGAGATCGCCGAAGGTGACGCGACCCGCCCGGGCGCCCTCCACGCCAAGCTGCGCGACGGCGGTGAGCTCCGGGTCGTCGTGAATGAGTCTCTCATCCGCGACCACTTCAACGGCGCCCGCTCCGAGCGCGTCCGCGCCGTGTTCATGCAGGTGGATGCGCCGGACCACCGGATCATCGCCTCCGCCCTCTACCTGCGCGATACTACTAAGGGTTCCGTCGTGCTGGTGACCAAGGATGCCTGCATGGCGCTCAAGGCCCAGGCCCTCGGCCTCGAGGTCCAGGATTACCGCAACGACCGCGTCGAGATCAGCGAGGTCGGCGACTACCGCACGCTCACCGTCACCGCCGCCGCGATGCGCGACTTCCGCGAGTTGGGGCAGACCCAGCTGAAGCTCGCCGCGGACGCGACCCCGGTGCTCAACGAGTACGTCATGCTCGCCTCCGACGCCTGGACCGAGCCCGCCCGGCACGTCGGCGAAGGCGCATTCGTGCCGCTCGCCCTCTACCGCGAGTTCCTGTCCGCCGACAGCGGCGCGCGCAAGGGCCTGCAGATGCCCCGCGGCATGCGGGTCATTCCCAAGAACTTCGAGCAGTGGATCTTCCTGGACGCCCTGCTCAACCCGGACATCAAACTCGTCACGTGCTTCGGCCGCGCCGGCACGGGCAAGACCTTCCTTTCGATCGCCGCCGCGCTCTCCCAGGTGCTCAGCGATTTCTCGCCTTACAAGAAGCTCTACGTCTCGCGCCCCGTCGTCCAAATCGGCAAGGACATCGGCGCCTTGCCCGGGTCCAAGGAGGAGAAGCTCTCACCTTACATCCAGCCCTACTTTGATAACCTCGAGGTCCTGTTCTCCAAGAACAGCGCCCCCGCGTCGGGCCAGCCCACCGCCCGCGAGATGGTCGCCACCGATTCGCGCAATAAGAAGAAGAAAGCCCAGGCGATGAAGGCCCCGCAGCCGATCTTCGGCTCGCAGTTCCAGCCCGTGAACCAGCCGCGCAAGCCCTACCAGTGGCTGATCGACTCCGGCCTGATCGAGATCGAGGCCATGACGTTCATCCGCGGGCGCTCCATCGGCCACGCCTTCATGATCGTCGATGAGGCGCAGAATATGACCCCCCACGAGGCCAAGACCGTCATCACCCGCATCGGCGAGGGCTCTAAGCTGGTGCTGATCGGCGACCTGGACCAAGTGGACACCCCTTACCTTGACGGTAAGTCCAACGGCCTGATCCATACCCACGAGCGCATGAAGGGCCACGCTATCACGGCGAACGTCCGCCTGCTGCACGGGGTCCGCAGCGCCTTGTCCGAGCTCGCCGCGCAGGCGATGTGAGCAAGTTCCGGTCGCCCCGGCCCCGGGGCGCCTACTCCGTCCTTGCCCCGGTCGGGGGGGGGGATTTGCCTTTATCACCGTGGAGAAGGAGACCCCGATGCAGCGTCAGTACCGAGAGTTTCGCGAGAAGCTCCCGGCGGGCACGATCCTGCTCTTCCGTCTGGGAGATTTCTACGAGGTCTTCGGCGAGGACGCGGTCGTCGCCTCCAAGGTGCTGGGGCTCACGTTGACCAAGCGCCATGAGACCCCGATGGCCGGCCTGCCTTACCACGCGGCCCCCGCCTACGTGAACCGGCTGCTCGCCGCGGGCTGGAAGGTCGCCATCTGCGACCAGCTCGAGGCGCCCGTCGCGGGCAAACTCGTCCGCCGTGGCCTGACGCGCATACTGACTCCCGGGACGGCGCTGGAAGATTCTCAGCTCGATTCGCGCCGCGGCAACTACCTCGTGGCTCTCAGCTGGGACAAGCAGGGGTGGCAGGCCTCCTGGTTGGATGTCTCGACCGCCGACTTTCGTCTCGCGAACGACGTCGGTCCGGGACGGCTGTTGCCGCTGCTCCACGCGCTCGCCCCGCGCGAGGTGCTCCTGCCGGAAGGGCTGGAGCCTCCGCCTGAGCACCGCGAGGCCCTCGAGGTTTTCCTGCAAGGCCGGCCAGTCTCGCGTCTGCCCGGTTGGAATTTCGACGGGGCCGCGGGCGCCCGGTTGGTCGCGCAGACGCTCGCCGTGCATGGACTGGCCGGCTTCGGCTTGACCGAAGCCCATCCGGCCTTGGGCGTCGCTGGTGCGGTCCTCGGTTACGTCACCGACTCGCTCTGCGACCGTCCCAAGAATTTGTTCCGTTTGGCGGAGACCAAACTCGGCTCCTCCGTCCTGCTGGACGCCGCCTCGGCCCGTAACCTCGAGCTCTTCGCTGCGTCGGGCGGTGGCCGCGAAGGCTCCCTACTGGAGAGCATCGACCGCACCGATACGCCGGCCGGTGCCCGCCTCCTCGCGCTCTGGCTCGGGGAGCCTTCGACCGAACTTTCCGTGATCCATGCCCGCCAGGCGGCCGTCGGCGAATTCGTGCGCCATCCGGGCGCCTCCGGGCGACTCGGGGAATCGCTCCGTGGTGTCCGTGACGTTCCTCGCATCTTGGCCCGGCTGCAGAACCGACTCCGTAATCCTCGCGAACTCGGCGGCATCCGCGACACGTTGGCCGCGCTGCCGGCCCTGCGCGAGGAGCTCGCGGCCCTACCGGGCGGCCGGTTGCAGGGGTTGGTCGAGCGGATTCGGCCGGAGACCGACCTGTTGGTCCGTTTGCGCGCCGCCCTGGCCGACGAACTGCCGGTCGACTTGGCGGAAGGCGGGGCGCTCCGCGCGGGTTTCGACGCCGAGCTCGACCGGCTCCGTTCGCTCGCGACCGACAGCAAGACCTGGATCGCTGACTTCGAGCGCAATGAGCAGACCCGCACGGGTATCAAATCGCTCAAGGTCCGCTACAACGGCGCCTTCGGCTATGCGATCGAGGTGACCAAGGCCAACCTCGCCCTGGTTCCCGCCGATTACATCCGCAAACAGACGATGGTGAACGCGGAGCGTTTCACGACCGAGGAGCTCCGCACCAAGGAGCGCGAGGTCCTGCGCGCCGACGAACAGGCGCTGGCCCGGGAGACGGAACTTTTCCAGGCCTTGCTCGCGGAGGTGCTCGCGTCCTCCGAATCCCTCCTCGGCACGTCTCAGGCCCTGGCCGAGGTCGACGTCCTCCGTGGCTGGGCCGAACTTGCCCGCGAGTCGTCCTGGGTCTGCCCCGTGGTCGACGAGTCCGATGCGCTGGACATCACGCAGGGACGCCACCCGGTGGTCGAGCGCATGCTACAGTCCCGCCCCGGCGCGGGCTCCTTCGTGCCCAACGACACCCGCCTGAGCTGCGCCGGCGAGCAGATTGCGCTGCTCACCGGCCCGAACATGGCCGGTAAGTCGACGTATATCCGCCAGGTCGCCCTGATCGCCTTGCTCGCGCACCTCGGCGCCTGGGTGCCCGCGCAGGCCGCGCGGATCGGCCTCGTCGACCGCATCTTCTGCCGCGTCGGCGCGTCCGACGAACTGGCCCGCGGTAACTCGACCTTCATGGTGGAGATGAACGAGACCGCCAACATCCTTAACAACGCGACGACCCGCTCGCTGGTCGTGTTGGATGAGATCGGTCGCGGCACCAGCACCTACGATGGTATCAGCATCGCCTGGGCTGTGGCGGAGCATCTGCATGGCGCCGGTGATGCCGGCCCGCGCACGCTGTTCGCGACCCATTACCATGAACTGACCCGCCTGGCCGGACGACTCGCCCGCCTGCGTAACTGGTCCGTCGCGGTGAAGGAGTGGAACGACGAGATCGTCTTCGTCCGTCGGGTCGTCCCGGGCGCCGCGGATCGGTCCTACGGGATCCAGGTCGCCCGGCTCGCCGGGATGCCGCCCGCGGTCGTGACCCGGGCCCGCGAAATCCTGTCCGGCCTGGAGACGGGGGGTGGCCTACCGGGCGGCAAGGTCGCCGCCGCTGAGGTCGCCGCGCCCGTCGCGGACACGCCGCGCGCGTCGAAACGCAAGGACACGACGGAGACTCCGAAGACCTCGAAGCCGGTAAAGCCCTCGGGAGGGCCGGAATTGGACCTCTTCGGCTAAGGGTTCAGAGCCGCTCGTTCCACTCGCGCGAGTTGAACCGAGCCCAGCTGGTCTCGTGGTCGAGCTGGTCGTAGACCGGCTCCGTCACCGGCGAGGGCGGACTACCGAGCTTGGCTCCGAGGGCGGCGGTGAAATCGCGTTCGAAGCGGCTCCAATCGCAGTCCGACAGGAAAGGACGCCAGACATAGCCTTCCAGCAGCAGACCGCTGCGGGTGCGTTTCTGCGCGGCCCCGGCGACCTTGCGGCCGTCGTCGCTGCGCACCAGGTCGTTGGGCTCGGCGCGTTGGGCGCAGGCATCGGGAGACTGGAACGGACGTTCACCCGTCGGGGCCGGGGCGAGTTTCACGGGCTGTCCTTGGGCCTGGAGCGCGGCGGCGAGGGCCTCGTGCACCGCCGCATAGCTGGCCATCGCGTCGGCGGCGTAAAGCGGGTGTCCGGCGGGGATCACCAGCGCGAACGTCCAGTCGTCCAGGTGGGAGACCAGTCCGCCTCCGGTGCAACGACGGACCAGCGGGTAATGGGCGGGGACCTGGGCCCGGTACTTGGCCCACGGTTGGGATACCCCGAAGGTGTAGGCCGGCTCCGACCAGGCGAAAGGTCGGAAGCGGATCTGGTCCGGCCGCGGGTAGTGCTCCAGCAACAGGTAGTCCGCCGCCATGTTGGCGACGGCATCGGCGGTCTGGCGGGGCAGGACATCCATGCTCAGAAGTCTACGCCTTTCTCGAGCCGACGCACGACCTTTCGGCCGGTCACCTGCTCGACCCACGCTTCGCAGCCCCGCGGGACGCGCAGAGCCGCGAGTTGTTCATCGAACGATTGGGCGGCGGTGCGGAGTTTGCCCGCGAGCGGGTGCAAGCGCAGGCTGAGGTCCCGCGGGCGGGCGGCGGCGGCGGGGACGTCGGCGCGGCTGATCGGCGTGACCAAGCGGTCCGCTTCGAGTCCGAAATGGCGGGCGATTCGCACGCCGATCTCATGCCGGCTCAGGGCCTCGGTGCCGGCCCAGTGATAAAGACCCGATAGGTTGGCGCGCTCGCACAGCTCGATGGTCACGTCTGCCAGGTTGGACACCTCGACGGGTTGGCGGATCTCATCGGTGAACAAGGCGGCCGGACGCCCTTCCTTCCACGAGAGGAAGAGACGTTCGTGGAGACCACGGTCGCCGCCGAGCGAGTTGCCGATGATCGGCGAAGTCCGGAGGACGGCGGCATGCTCGCGTCCGAAGCGGAGGACCTCGATTTCGGCGGCCGCCTTGGTCTCCCCGTAAAGATTGAGCGGGGCCGGCTGGTCGGTGGGCTGGTAGTTGCCGGCGACCCCGTCGAAGACTGTGTCCGTCGAAAGGTGGACCAGCTTGGCTCCCATATGGAAACAAAGCTGGGCGAGTTTCTTCGGAACCTCCGTGTTCAGTGCGCGGGCCTTGGCGGGGTCGGCCAGACAGGTCTCGATCGTCGGCAAGGCGGCGCAATGCACGACGGCCTGGGGGAACTCTTCGAGCAGCAGGGATTCCAGGGCGGCCTCCGAACAGAGGTCGAACGCCCGCGCCTGTTTCACGGCTGGGAGCGTCGGTGCCCGGGCGCCGCCGAGCGCGATGACTTCATGGCCACGACGCAAGGCGGCGAGGCAGACCTCGCGACCCAGGAATCCAGAGGCGCCGGTGACGACGATCTTCATGCCGGACGCTTAAGCCGCGGCGGGGCCACTGGCAAGCGGGTAGGGTGGTCCGGACGCTTGCCAAGCCCGCCAACACCCACATGGATTGATGCCTTCATGGCTTCCTATTCAGACCTAGCCAACCGACCGGTGCTGACCCAGCCGACCTACGAGGCCGGCCGCCCCATCGAAGTCGTCGCCCGTGAGTTCGGCCTGGATCCGGCCTCGGTCATCAAGCTCGCTTCGAATGAGAACCCGCTCGGTCCGTCCCCGCTGGGGCTCGCCGCGGCCCGCAAGGCCCTCGAGGTCTGCCACCTCTACCCGGATGGCGGCTGCACGTTCCTCCGCGAGAAACTCGCCGCCAAGTGGGCGCTGACGCCCGCCCATTTCATCGTCGGCAATGGTTCGAACGAGGTGATGATCCTGCTGGCCCAAGCTTTCCTCCGCCCGGGCGATGAGGTCGTGTTCGGAGAGCAGGCCTTCATCGTCTACAAGCTGGCCACGATGCTCTTCGGGGCGACCCCGGTCCATGTGCCGATGCCGGGCTATCGCCATGACCTCAAGGCCCTGCGCGCCGCGGTCACGCCCACGACACGGATCGTCTTCCTAGCCTCGCCCAACAACCCGACCGGCGGCACGGACGCCCCGGCGGACATCCTCGCGTTCGCGGCCTCGCTCCCGGAGGATGTCATCTTCTGCTTGGACGAGGCCTACGCCGAGTATCTCGACGCCAGCGCCGACCTTCGTCCCTTGATGCAGTCTGGCCGTAAGGTGGTGGTCACCCGCACCTTCTCTAAAGCTTACGGGCTCGCCGGTCTCCGCGTCGGCTACCTGATGGGCAGCCCCGAGGTCGTCGCTTTACTCAACCGCGTCCGCCAGCCTTTCAATGTGAACCTGCCGGCATTGGCCGCCGCCGAGGCCGCCTTGGACGATGAGGCGTTCGTCCGACGCACGCGCGAGGTCAACGCCGCCGGTATCGCCCAGTTGAAGGCGGGCTTGGCGCGTCTCGGGTGCGAGGTCATCGACGGCCACGCCAATTTCCTAGCCGCGCGCATCCCCGAGGCCGAGCTGGCTTTCACCAAGCTGCAGCGCGCGGGCGTCATCGTCCGTCCTCTGGCCGGCTATGGCATGAAGGGCTGGCTTCGGCTCACCGTGGGCACGGCCGCCCAGAACGAGCGACTACTCGCCGAACTCTCCAAACTTTGAGCATGGATTTTACCGAGGTCATCCGTCAGATCCGCGCGAAGGATCCCCGTTACAAGGCGCAGGCTTACGAACTGGTGCGCCTAGGGCTCGATCAGGCCCAGAAGGACATCCATGGCGAGCCCAAGAAAGGCAAGGCCGGGGCCAACCGACATGTCACCGGTCCCCAGCTGCTCGCGGGCTTCCGCCAGCATGTGCTCGAGACCTATGGGCCCATGTCGTACCCGCTCCTGCAGAGCTGGGGACTGCGCAAGTCCCTCGACGTCGGCCATATCGTATTCAACATCATCGACACCGGACTCTTCGGGCGGTCCGACGAAGATCGGCTCGAGGATTTCGCGGACGTGTACGACTTCAAGGAAGTGTTCCTCGCCCCGTACGAGCCCCGCGCGAAGGCGGACTGAGCGGCCTCAGGCGTTGACGAAGGAAATCGCCCGGACCTCCTGGCAGCCCCGCAGGGCGCGGATCTTCGCGAGCAGCGCCCGTTCGTGGAAGCGCACCTCGGATTTGATCACGGTGTTTTCGCACTGCACGACGAGTTTGCCGCCTTCGAGCACCCGCAGAGGGGCGCAACGCTTCGCCAGCTTCGCGGGGAGCAGCTCGTGCCAATGCGCGAAGATCGCGTCCTCCGGCACCGGCTTGTCGAGGCGGAGCTTCCGGAAGGCTTCGGTCACGGCGTCGTCAATCGAACGCAGGTCGCGGTCGGTCGAACGGCCCCGGTCTTCGGGCAGGCCGCGCAGGTTGGCCAAGAGGTTCACCACGTGCCGGGAGAATTTGCCCTTGGCCTTGCCCTCGGTGATCAGCGCCCGCAGCACGAACGGCAGGTCGCGCAGGTGCTCGGCCCGCAGGCATTTCTCTGGCGCGTAGGCGCCGCCCACGATCACGCCGATGGCGCCGGCGTCGCGGGCCCCTTCGCCGTCCTCCTTGGGGTCGTCGCCCACGTGCACTAGGGCGGAGAGCGCCACCCCCAATTGGCGGGCCGCGTGGGCGTAGGCCTTAGGGTCCGGTTTTGTGGCGCCGGTCTCGTCGGAAAGGAAAATCCCGTCGAACAGGTAGGTCAGCCCTTTGTCCGCGAGTACGGTGCGCATGCGGGCGTCGGCGTTGGAGAGCGCGGCGACCTTGATACCGAGGAAGCGGATCGCCGTCAGCGCCGTGATTGCGGCGGGCGCCACGCGCCAGGCTGATCCACGGCCGAAAGCTTCCCAGCAGTCGCGGAAGACGACCTCGAATTTCGAGGCGGGGAGGGCGGGGCCGAAGGAACGCATCACGACCTCGCGCCAGAAGGCCTCAGGCTTGGCCTGACGAGGTGCCCCCTTGAACCCCAGCGGGAAGGCGGCGTCCAGTTCGGCGGCGGAGACATCCACGCCGTGGCGGAGGGCGCAGGCGGCGTAGACGGACCCGACTGAAGGATGGGGGAACAGTAAGGTGCCCGCGAGGTCGATGGTGACGGCTTGGACGACGGCCATGGTCAACGATGCCGGAATGAGGCTGGCTTGAGACTGGCAGGACGGGCCATGGGCGGAGATGGGACCAGACCGGCGAGGCAGGGTCAACCCCTCGTACGGAGGTCCGGCTTGTCACCACGGGTCGTTCGGCCAATAAACGTAGCATGTCCCACCCCCGACGCCTACTCGCCGTTGCCCTCGTTCTCCTGACCCTCGGGGTTGTTGGTTGTTCCCTCCCCACGGAGGGCCCTTCCAGCCTGGCCACTGTCCAGAAGGTGTTCGTCACCGACACCCAAGCCGCGGGCGTGGGCGAAGCGGATGCCCTTGGCGACTCCGTGCATGACGCCGCCGTGCGCGAGCTCGTGCGTCGCGGTTATCAGGCCACTACGACCGCCTCCGAAGCCCAGGCGACCCTGCGCAGCTCGTGGCGGGTGAATAAGGCCGTCGACGGCCGGGTCAGCCTGGCGCTATCGATCACCCTCTTCGACCCGTCGGGTCGCCGGCTCCTCTCCACCGACTCCGGCACCGCTTTGTCGGCCAATTTCTGGAACGATTCGACCGTCCGTCGCGCCATCGAGCAGGTGCTCGCGCGTCTGCCTCGTCCGGCGCCGTCCCCCTCAGCCGGGAAGTGACCCGCTCCGGGCGGCCAAGCGCCCTTGGAGCTCCGCGAGCAAGGTGCGCAGTTCCGGCATCCTGGTCCCGGCCGCTTCGCCGCGTCGCAACGGCTCGCCCCAGATCCCGTCGACCTCCACTTCCCGTCCAGCCAGGTAGTCGATGAGGCTCGACGGGCGATAGGGCCCCATCCCGTCGGTCATCTCCAGTTGCCAACGGATATGCTTCTCGTCGAACGGATGACCACGCGCGACGGCCGCGGAGGCAACTTCATCCATGAGTCGGCGCGCCCGCGACCGCAGGGCCGGGTCTCCGACGATCCGGTCGGTCGTGAGGCCCCCGGCCGCGATGGCGAGCCCGTTGAAAGGGATGTTCCAGCAGAGTTTCTTCCACAGGACGGCTTCGAGCGAATCTTCCGCGCGGCAATCAATCCCGGCCCCCGCGAACAACGCGACGGCGGCGAGCACGGCGTCATTGACCGGCCCTTGCGCCGCCGCCATGCGTACGTTGCCGGCCAGCGTGTTCTCGACGATGCCCGGGGCCAGGCGGTTGATGCAGACGAAGCAAAGACCGGCCACGAGCCGGTCGCCCGGCACCAGGGCGGCGAACGCCTCGACGTTGCCCATCCCGTTTTGGAGCGTGAGCAGGATGGTCCGCGGGCCGATCAGCGGACGCAGCAGATCGGGCAAGGTCGCGTTCGCCGTCGCCTTGGCGGCGATGATGACGACGTCACAGGGACCGAGACCGTCGGTCGTCGGGCGGGCGGAGGCCACGCGTACCTGCCGCTCGCCTTGGCGATCGCGCAAGGTCAAGCCAGCCTGCGCGATGGTCGCCGCATCGGTGCGGGTGACGAGGTGGACCTCATGCCCGGTTTCGGCGAGCCGGCCACCGTACCAGCCGCCGACCGCGCCGGCGCCGACGACCCCGATCCTCATGCCTGCGAGGGCGAGCGCCGCACCGACGAGTGGCGGGGCTCGGCCAGTTTGGCGGGATAGTCCAGCGTGTGGTGCAGGCCGCGGCTTTCATGCCGCTGGAGAGCGCACTCGACGATCAGTTCGGCCACCTGGATCAGGTTGCGCAGTTCCAGCAGCCGGGGCTCGACCTTGAAGTTCCAGTAATACTCACGCACCTCGTCGGCCAACGTGCCGATGCGGGTGCGGGCGCGCTGCAGACGCTTCGTCGAGCGGACGATGCCGACGTAATCCCACATCGTCCGCCGCAACTCGTCCCAGTTATGCGTGAGCACCACGCGCTCGTCCGGGTCGCCGGCTGCGCCGTCGATCCAGCCAGGCAGGGCGGGGCGGGCCGCCGGCGCGGCGGAGATCTCGGCTTCGGCCGCGAGAGCGCCGTCGTGGGCGAGCACGACCGCCTCCAGCAGGGAGTTGGAGGCGAGGCGGTTGGCCCCGTGCAAGCCGGTGCAGGCGACCTCGCCCACGGCGTAGAGACCACGTAGGGAAGTCCGCCCCGATAGGTCGGTCGCGACCCCGCCGCAGAGGTAGTGGGCGGCGGGTACGACGGGGACGGGCTCGCGCGAGAGGTCGAAACCCGCCTTCCGGCAGGTCTCGAAGATATGCGGGAAGCGCTCGGGCAAGTGTCCTTTGGCGACTTGCGTCGCATCGAGCAGCACGTGGGGTGCGCCGTCGCGTTTCATCACCGAGTCGATGGCGCGGGCCACGATGTCGCGCGGGGCGAGGTCGCCCAGCGGATGGAAGTCCCGCATGAACGCCCTGCTGGTCAGGTCGCGCAGGATGGCGCCCTCGCCCCGGACCGCCTCGGAGATGAGGGCGCGGCTGCCATCGGGCGACTTCAGCGCCGTCGGGTGGAACTGCACCATCTCCATGTCGCGGATCTCCGCACCCGCGCGGTAGGCCATCGCGACGCCGTCGCCGGTGGCGATATCGGGATTGGTGGTGAACTGATAGACCTGGCCGACGCCCCCGGTGGCGAGGACGACGACGGCGGCGGAGAGGGTCTCGACCTTGCCGGCCTTGGTGTTCAGGACATGCAGGCCGAGCGTGCGGTCGAGGGGGCCGCCGAGCGCGACCTTGGAATCGACCTTGGAGGTCGTGAGGAGGTCGATCGCGAGGTGATGTTCCAGCATCCGGACTTGCGGGGCGGCAGCGACCGCCCGGAGGAGGGCCGATTCGATGGCGCGTCCGGTCATGTCCCGGGCATGGAGGATGCGCCGTCGGGAGTGACCGCCTTCGCGTCCGAGGTCGGGCTGGCCATCGGCGCCGTTCTCGAACTGCACGCCCCAGGCAATCAGTTCGGCGACCCGGGCCGGGCCCGCTTCGACGATGTGGCGGACAGCGGCCAAGTCGCAGAGTCCGTCGCCGGCGGCGAGGGTGTCCTGAACATGGCTGGCGAAATCGTCGGTTTGGTCGGTGACGCAGGCGATGCCACCCTGCGCCCAGTTGGTGTTCGACTCGGAACTCGTCTTCTTGGTGACGATGGCGACGGAGCGACCGCGGCGGGCCAAGTTGAGCGCGAAGCTCAGGCCGCCGATGCCGCTACCAACCACGATTGCGTCGAAATGGGTCGCCATTCGACCTCCGAACCTAGGCGGCGCCCGGCCGGCAACAAGCCATTTGACGAAAGGGTCCGGGCGGGCTTGTCTCCATAGGAGTGGAATTCCTCCTCCTAGCCGTCTGCTGGTCCTTCATTGCCTTCTTCGAACTGGCGGAGATGTCCTTGGTCTCCTCCAACCGTCGGCGGCTGGCTCGCCTCGCCGAGCAAGGGAGCAAAGGGGCGCAGACCGCCTTGGCCCTGCTCGCCAACCCCTCCCGGTTTCTCTCGACCGTGCAGGTCGGCCTCACGTTCGGCAGCATTATCGCCGCGACCTATGGCGGGGCGCCGCTCGCCATGGCCTTCGTGCCTTACCTGCAGAAGGTCCCTCTGGCCTGGTGCGTCGAGAACGCCGAGCCGGTCTCCCGCGCCCTCGTCTCCTTTTTCATCGGCTCACTCACCATCATCTGCGCGGAGATCATCCCGAAGCGCATCGGCCTGACGAATCCAGAGGGCTTGGCCGTCGTGCTCGCCCGACCCATGGCGCTCCTGGCCTCGTTGGCGTCCCCGTTGGTCGGCGCCCTCAGCGGCATGGCCGACCTCATCCTAGGGCTGTTCGGTCGCCGGCGCGCCCCGGAGGACACCATGTCCGAGGATGAACTCCGGATGATGGTCGACCAAGGGATGGCTTCCGGGGTGCTGCATGCCGCCGAACACCGCATGGTGCACGGCGCGCTCGGCTTGGACCAGATCACCGCCGAGAAGCTCATGACACCCAGCAACCGGGTCGTCTGGTTGAATCTCGACGACTCGGATGAGGTGAACTGGCGTAAGGTGGTCGCCTCCGGTCATACCTGGTTCCCGGTCTTCAAGGGCTCGCCGGACCGTCCCCTCGGCGTGGTTTCGGTCAAGCGCCTCTGGGCCAATCTCTCGCTGGTCGGTTCCGCCGTGATCCGCGACCTGCTGACGGATGCCCCGACGGTCACCCAGCAGAGCACCGGGACCCAACTCCTGGAGCGTTTCCGCCGCGACAAACTCCACTTGGCGCTCGTCATCGACGAGTTCGGCCACGTCCGCGGGGTGGTGTCGCTCAACGACGTCCTTGAATTCATCGTCGGCGAGCTTCCGAACGAGGGCTCGCCGGTCGCCAAGCCTAAGCCAATCCGTCGCCGCGACGACGGCAGCTGGCTCGTCGACGCCGTCGTCACCTTGGACGATTTCCGCGAGGCGACCGGCATCGTCGGGCGATTCCCCAGCGAGGGCTCCGGCGGCTTCACCGTCATCGCCGGTTTCATCATGCGCGCGCTCGGTCGCATCCCCGAGGAAGGCGACCGCGTGGAGGCCCTTGGTCACCTCTTCGAGGTGGTCGATATGGACGGTCCGCGGGTCGACAAAGTCTTGGTCATGCCGAAGGCCCCAGCGAAGGCCTGAGCTCAGAGCCGGACAGGCAGGCCGGCGGCGCGGAGGTGTTCCTTGGCCTGACGCACGGTGAAGGTGCCGAAGTGGAAGATGCTGGCCGCCAGCACCGCGCTGGCACCGCCCTCCTGCAGGACGTCGGCCAGGTGTTGGAGGGTCCCGGCACCGCCGGAGGCGATGACCGGAACTTCCACGGCGGAGGAAATGGCCCGGTTCAGGGGGACGTCGTACCCCGAGGCGGTGCCGTCGCGATCCATGCTGGTCAGCAGGATCTCGCCGGCGCCGAGGTCATGGACCTGGCGCGCCCAGGCGATGGCATCGAGGCCGGTCGGGTTGCGGCCGCCGTGCGTGAAGACTTCCCAGCGACCGGGCGCCACCTGTTTCGCATCAATCGCGACGACGATGCACTGGCGGCCGAACTTACGGGCGGCCGCGCGCACGAGACCGGGGTCCTTGACCGCCGAGGTGTTGAGGGAGACCTTGTCCGCGCCCGCGTTCAGCATCGTCCGGATGTCCTCGACGGAGCGGAGCCCGCCGCCGACGGTGAGAGGCATGAAGACCTGGTCAGCCGTACGCTCGACGACGTCGACCATCGTGCTGCGTCCGTCGCTCGAGGCGGTGATATCCAGGAAGACCAGTTCGTCGGCCCCCTGTTTCTCGTAGGCGGCGGCGACGGCGACCGGGTCGCCCGCATCCCGTAGCTCCTCGAACTTCACCCCCTTGACCACGCGACCGGCGTGGACATCGAGGCA
>JBEELT010000013.1:0-25044 GCA_041167995.1 Verrucomicrobiota bacterium
CGCCTTCGCCCGCGCCAAGCGGATGGGCGGCGTCGCCGGCGACAACTTCCTCCGCATCCTCGAGACGCGCCTAGACAACGTCGTGTTCCGCCTCGGTTTCGCCAATTCCCGCTCCGCCGCCCGCCAGCTCGTCTCGCACGGCCACATCCGCGTCAACGGCCGCAAGGTCGACGTCCCCAGCTTCGCCGTCTCGCCCGGCGACGAGCTCGAGGTCCGTGACCGCACCTCCTCCAAGCAGCTCGCCACCCGCGCCATCGAGGAAGGCCAGGGTCGCGCCGCCCCCGCCTGGCTCGTGGTCCTCGCCGACGCCCTCAAGGGCCAGGTCGTGCGCGAACCCGCCAAGGAAGAACTTCCGTCGGACATCAACGTCCAGATCATCGTCGAATTCTACAGCCGCTGATCCCACCCCCAACCCTCCCTACGGAAACACAGCCATGAGCAAGCGACTCGGTCAATTCCAGCGTCCCAAGCACCTCAAGAAGGAGGAGTCTTCCGCGACCCCCACCTACGCCAAGTACACGGCGGAACCCTTCGAGACCGGCTTCGGCCATACCGTCGGCAACTCCCTGCGCCGCATCCTCCTGAGCTCCATCGAAGGCGCCGCGATCTCCGCGGTGACGATCGAGGGCGTCCAGCACGAGTTCCAGCCGATCGAGGGCGTCGTCGAAGACGTCACCGAGATCGTCCTGAACCTCAAGAAGGTCCGCATCCGCACCGAGGCCAACAAGCGCGAGGCCTTCAAGGGCTCCATCGACGTCAACAAGACCGGCGTGATCAAGGCTTCGGACATCAAGTTCGAGACCAAGGGCGCGACCGTCTCCCTCGTCAACCCCGACCAGGTCATCTGCACGCTCGACCGCAAGCGCCGCTTCTTCGCCGAGCTCGAGGTCACCGTCGGCCGCTCCTGGGCCTCCGCCGAGGAGAACAAGAAGGCCGAGCAGGCCATCGGCTCCATCCCGGTCGACTCCCTCTTCTCCCCGGTCACCGCGGTGAAGTACTCCGTCGAGAACACCCGCGAAGGCCAGAAGACCGACTACGACAAGCTCGTGCTCGAGGTCACCACCGACGGCCGCATCACCCCGGACGAGGCGCTCAAGGAAGCTTCCGCCATCCTGCGCCACCACCTCGAGGTCTTCGACACCGTCTCGGCCGACAACGTCGAGTTCGAGAGCGGCCGCTCCGAGGTCAGCGAGGAGCAGAACCGCCTCCGCAAGCTCCTCAACATGTCCGTGAACGAGATCGAACTCTCCGTCCGCGCCGCCAACTGCCTCAACAACGCCAACATCAACACCGTCGGCGAGCTGGCGATGAAGACCGAGCAGGAGATGCTCAAGTACCGCAACTTCGGCAAGAAGTCGCTCAACGAGATCAAGGCCAAGCTCGAGCAGCTCGGCCTCTCCCTCGGCCAGAAGATCGACGAACGCCTCCTCGACAAGGGCGTCAACGCCTAACCCCGCAGCCCCGGATTCACACTCATGCGCCATCGCTCCCACCATCACGTCCTCGGGGTGAAGACGGCCCACCGCCGCTCCCTCATCGCCAACCTCGCCGCCGCGCTCTTCACGAACGCCCGGATCACCACGACGCTCTCCCGCGCCCGCGCCCTGCGTCCCTACGCCGAACGCCTGGTCACCTTCGCCAAGAAGGCCGCCCAGTCTTCCGACAAGGCCGTCAAGCTGCACTACTATCGCCTGGCGATCGCCAAGCTGCGCAATGAGGACGCCGCGCAACTGCTCTTCAAGACCCGTGCCCCGGAGTTCCTCGCCCGCAACGGAGGTTACACCCGCATCTACAAGCTCGGCGCCCGCAAGGGTGACGCCGCCGAACAGGCGCTCATCGAGCTCGTGGCCAAGGACGACAAGACCCCGGCCATGACCCCGAAGGCCAAGGTTGCCAAGCAGCCGAAGGCCAAGAAGGAAGCGGCCGCCGCCCAGGCCTAAGGCCGACCAGCGAGGCCCCTCCGAGACGCGTTCGCCTGCCCAGGCGGCGCGTCTCGCCTTTTTAGCCCCCCCGCGACTTTCCCATGCTCACGACCGTCGAACTGGCCACCTTCCTCGCCTTCGTGGGCGGGCTGGCCGTCGTCGTGCTGCTCGGGCTGCAGGCCTGGTATGACCGGCGCGACGCGCTCCTCTGCGACCACCGTCGCCTCAATTCGGCCTTTTCCTGCGCCCGTTGCGGGCTAACCTACGTTCGTCCCCGCCGCCGCGAGGAAGCCACCTGCCCCCGCTGCGCCTGGAACAACGCCCGTCTCAAATTCTGACCCCCTCCTTTCCCTTTCCTTCCCATGGCCCAACAGTCCATCGCCATCCTCGATTTCGGCTCCCAGCTGACCAAGGTCATCGCCCGCCGGATCCGCGAGTGCAACGTGCACTCCCGTATCTATCCCTTCGGCGTCTCGCCCGAGACCCTGCGCGCCGACGGCGTGGTGGGCGTCATCCTTTCCGGCGGCCCTTCCAGCGTGAAGGCCAAGGGCTCGCCCCATCCTGACGCCGCCATCTTCGAGATGGGCGTGCCGGTGCTCGGCATCTGCTACGGCGTCCAGCTCATGGGCCAGATGCTCGGCGGCAACGTCGCCAGCAGCAGTCATCGCGAGTATGGCCATGGCACGCTCACCTTCGGCAAGGGCTCGCAGCTGTTGCAGGGACTCAAGTCCCCGCTGCGCATCTGGAACTCGCACGGCGACAAGGTCACCCGCCTACCGAAGGGTTTCAAGGCCGTCGCGAGCACCGAGAACTCCGAGTGCGCTGTGGTCGAGGACCCGAAGCGCCGCTTCTACGGTATCCAGTTCCACCCCGAGGTCGCCCACTCCGAGCGCGGCATCGACATCCTCCGCAACTTCCTCTTCCGCATCTGCCGCTGCCGCGCCGATTGGAAGATGGACGATTACGTCGACACCGCCGTCCGCGAGATCCGCGCGAAGGTCGGCAAGTCCCAGGTCATCCTCGGACTCTCCGGCGGCGTCGATTCCTCCGTGGCCGCGGCCCTGATCCAGCGCGCCGTCGGCAAGCAGCTCACCTGCGTCTTCGTGGACAACGGCCTCCTCCGCCTCGGCGAGCGCCAGCAGGTCGAGAAGATGTTCCGCGGCAAGTTCAAGGTCGACCTCCGCGTGGTCGACGCCTCGGCCGTCTTCCTGCGCAAGCTCAAGGGCGTCACCGACCCCGAGCGCAAGCGCAAGATCATCGGCCATGAGTTCATCAAGGTCTTTGAGCGTTCGATCGCCGAGGTCCAGCGCACCAAGAAGGGCAAGGTCGAGTTCCTTGCCCAGGGCACGCTCTACCCCGACGTCATCGAGTCCCTCTCGCCCAACGGCGGCCCCGCCGCGACCATCAAGAGCCACCACAACGTGGGTGGCCTCCCCAAGCACATGAAGCTGAAGCTGCTCGAGCCGCTGCGCGAGCTCTTCAAGGACGAGGTCCGCGCCCTCGGCGAGGCCCTCGGTCTCCCGCACGAGATGGTCTGGCGCCACCCCTTCCCGGGCCCCGGCCTCGCCGTCCGTGTCTGCGGCGACATCACCAAGGAGCGCCTCGACGTCCTCCGCCAGGCCGACCACATCTTCATCGACGAGCTCCGCACCTCCGGCCAGTACGCCAAGGTCTGGCAGGCCTTCGTCGTCTTCCTCCCGGTCCGCAGCGTCGGCGTCATGGGCGACGGCCGCACCTACGACAACGTCTGCGCCCTCCGCGCCGTGACCTCGTCCGACGCCATGACGGCCGACTGGGCCCGCCTGCCCTACGACGTCCTGCAGCGCGCCTCGACCCGCATCATCAACGAGGTCAAGGGCATCAACCGCGTGGTCTACGACGTCTCGTCCAAGCCGCCGGCGACGATTGAGTGGGAATAAGCCGAGCATCGCTCCGTTGACACCCCGCGGGTCCGACCCTTCCCTCTGACCACGTGTCCGAACCCGGCTTCCAAGTCATCGCCCGCCGCTGGCGCCCCCGCCGCTTCGATGAGCTGGTCGGGCAGGAGCACATCGTCCGGACCCTCCGCAACGCCCTCGAGACGAAGCGGCTGGCCCACGCCTACCTTTTCGTTGGCCCGCGCGGCACCGGCAAGACGACTACCGCCCGCATCCTCGCCAAGGCGCTCAACTGCACCGGCGGCCCCAAGGCCGACTTCGCCGTCGACGACCCGGTCTGCCTCTCGATCGAGCAGGGTAGCTGCCTCGACGTCGTCGAGATCGACGCCGCGTCCAACCGCAGCCTCGAGGACGCCAAGCGCATCCGCGACGAGTGCCAGTTCGCGCCGTCCTCCTGCCCGTTCAAGGTCTTCATCATCGACGAGGTCCACCAGCTGACCAAGGACGCCTTCAATGCGCTCCTCAAGACGCTGGAGGAGCCGCCGCCCTGGGTGAAGTTCATCCTCGCGACCACCGAGTCCGACAAGGTCCTGCCGACCATTACCTCGCGTTGCCAGCGGTTGGAGTTCCACCCGATCGCCGAGGAGGTCATCGCCGCCCAGCTCGCCCGCATCGTCAAGGCCGACGGCGTGAAGGCCGATGAGCATGCGCTGACCGCCATCGCCCGCCTGGCCAACGGCGGGATGCGCGACTCGCAGTCGATCCTCGACCAGGTCATCTCCTTCTCTGGCAAGACGGTCACGGAGGCCGATGTCCTCTCGATCTACGGTCTGGCCTCGGCCCAGCAGGTGACCGACCTCGCCCGCGCGATCGCGACCGGCGACGGCCGGGCCATCCTGGCCTTATGCGACGCTTTCCACACGGAAGGGCGCGACTTGCTCCGCGTGCTGGGCGACCTGCAGGCGAAGGTCCGTCAGGCTTCCCTCGACTCCGTCCGCCAAGGAGGCTCCAGCGCCTTGCTCGGCACGCCCCTCGCCACGGAACAGCTGGTGCGCGTCCTCGAATGCTTGCAGGCCGGCGAACAAGGCATCCGACAGGGACTTTCGCCCCGGGCCAACTTCGAGGTCACGTTGCTCAAGGCCATCGAACAAAGCAGGGCGAGGTCGATTGACCTCCTCATCAAGGACATCGCCGCCGCTTCAGCTGGTCTCCCTCGGGAGCCCGGCGAAAAAAAAATAAACCGGTACCTGGTGCCACCGGTGAACCTCTTCGGGGGGTCGCCCGCCCCAGCGCCGACCTTTGCGATCGCCGCGTCGTCGGCTCCGGCTGCCCGCCGGGAAGCCCCCGCCCCCATCGTCGACGTGCCGATCGAGGATACCCCGAGCTACGAGTCAACGTTGCCGCCCTTGGATGTCGCCGGCGCCGAGGAGGAGGCCGACCAGGCCGCCGCCCGGAGTGCCTTCGATTTTCCAGTCGTCGAGCTCCCGGTCACCAAGGTCGCCGAGACCGGGAAGTCCGCCTTCCCGGGCGACCCGGAGTTCCAGGCGGCGTTGGGGGCCTTGCCGGCGGGCCTCGCGGAGAAACTGCGTTCGACGCTCGGCGCCGAGTTCACCGCGTTGCGTCCCGTGCCGGCGGGGAAACTCCGTCGGCCGGCCTGAGGTGGGAGCGACGGTCGAGATCGGGGTCCTAGCGGACACGCATGGCCGGCTCCGGCCGGAGGCGGTGATCGCGTTGGCAGGGTGCGCCGAGTACTATGTCGCCGGTGACCTGTGCAGCCCGCTCATCGTACCGGTGCTTGCCGACCTCGCCCCGACCTTCGCCGTGGCGGGCAACTGCGACGATGACGAGTCCCTCCCGCTGGTCCTCCTGCGCGAGGTCACCGGCATCCGTATCCTGATGCACCACGGGCATCTGCCCGTCGACGAGCTGGCCTACCGGCCCGACGTCGTGATCACCGGGCATACCCACGTGCCGCGCATCGTCCAGGATGGCGGGGTGCTGCGACTCAACCCGGGCAGCGCCGGCCCGCGGCGTTTTAACCTTCCCGTGACGGTGGCCCGCCTTACCTTGCGGGCTGGCCGGGCCTCCGCCCGGTTGATCGACCTGCCGCTCGCATGAGCCAACCTCTGCCCATCGACCTGCTGAAGGCCGACCTCGTCGCCGCCTGCGGGCGGACGCGGCGCCTCGTCCTGCGCGCGCCGACGGGCTCGGGCAAGTCGACGCGGATTCCGCAGATGCTGCTGGACCTCGGTCTGGTCGAGGGGCAGATCGTCGTGCTGCAGCCCCGACGGATCGCCGCCCGCCTGCTCGCCGCGCGCATCGCGCAGGAGCGGGGCGGTAAGCTCGGTGCGGAGGTCGGCTACCAGATCCGCTTCGAGCGGGTCGAATCCGCCCAAACCCGCATCAAGTTCGTGACCGAGGCGTTGCTGCTCCGTCAGATGGCCTCGGATCCCCAGCTCAAGGGCATCGGCGCCGTGGTCTTCGACGAGTTTCATGAGCGCAACCTGCATTCGGACGTCGCCCTCGCGTTGGCGCGCCGCCTCCAGGAGACCGGCCGACCCGACCTCCTGTTGGTCGCGATGTCCGCCACGCTCGACACGGAGGGCGTGGCCCGCTGGCTTGGTTCGGCCGAGACGCTCGCCGCCGATGGCCGCACCTTCCCGGTCGACGTCGAGTACACGCACCAGCCGCGTAATTCTACGCGTCCGGTCTGGGACGCCGCGGCGGAGCAGGTCCGGCGTATCCTGCAGGAAGAGCCGGAAGGCGATATCCTCGTCTTCATGCCGGGCTCGTACGAGATCATGCGCACTCTCGGCGCCGTCCGCAACCTGCCGGAGTCCGGCGGCGTCGACATCCTGCCGCTCCACGGCGAACTGCCGCCCGAGGAGCAGGACCGCGCCGTCAAGCCAGGGCCTCGCCGCAAGGTGATCGTCGCCACCAACGTCGCCGAGACCTCGCTCACCATCCCCGGCGTGCGCGCCGTCGTCGACGCCGGCCTCGCCCGCGTGGCCCGCTTCGACCCGCACCGCGGCATCGACACCTTGCTCATCGAGCCGGTCTCCCAGGCTTCCGCGGAGCAACGCGCCGGCCGCGCGGGCCGCACGGGCCCTGGCCGCTGCATCCGGCTCTGGTCGCAGACCGACCACGCCGCGCGGCCCTTGCGCGAGACGCCCGAGATCAAGCGGGTCGATCTCTCCGAGACGATCCTGCTGCTCCTGACGTCGGGTTGGGGCGACGCGACCACCTTCCCGTGGTACGAGAAGCCCGACGACAAAGCGCTTCAGCGGGCGCTGACCGTGCTGCGGGACTTGGGCGCGGTGGATGGCGCCGGCGCGTTGACGCGGCTGGGCCGCCGCATGGCGGTCTTCCCGGCCCACCCCCGCTACGCACGCATGCTGATGGCGGCCGGCGAGTTCGGCTGCGTCGCCGAGGTCGCCCGCATCGCCGGCTTGTCGCAGGGCCGCGATATCCTCTTCCGCAAGGTCGATGACCGGACCGAGAACGCGCGCGACGCGGTCGCGCAGGAGGATGGATCCGACTTCTTCACGCGCCTCGCGCTGCTGCGCCGGGCCGCGGAGATGAAGTTCGACCTCGATGGCTGCGAGCGCCTAGGGGTCCACGCGCAGTCCGCCCGCCAGGCCGACCAGGCGGCCCGTCAGTTCCTGCGTATCGCCGAAGGGCAGGGCTTGCCCGTCAACGACGACCCCGCGGATCCCGCTGCGCTCCGCCGTTGCCTCCTGCTGGGCTTCTCCGACCGGCTGGCGATCCGGCTCGACGCCGGCACCTTGCGTTGCGCGCTCGTCCATGGCCGCAAGGGCGAGCTGCGTCGCGAGTCGGCGGTCCGTCATGCGAAGCTCCTCGTGGCGGCCGAGATCGACGAGATCCAGGCGCGCGGGGAGGTCACGACCTACCTGTCCTTGTGCACCGCGGTCGAGGAGGACTGGTTGCGCGAACTTTTTCCGGAAGATTTCACCGAGGTCTCCGCGCCGCGCTACGACCCGACGTTGCGTCGCGTGCTCGCGCGGGTCGAACGGCGCTTCCGCGACCTGGTGCTAGAGACGGTCGAACGCGACGCGACCCCGTCCGACGCCGCCAGCTGCCTCCTCGCCGAGGAGGTGGTGGCCGGCCGGCTGGAGCTTGAGAAGTGGGACGGCCAGGTGGATGGTTGGATCCGCCGCGCGAACTTCCTCGCGAAGCATTGCCCGGAGCTAGGTATCGCCCCGTTCGACGAGGCGGGCCGCCGGATGGTGATCGAGGAGGTGTGCGCGGGGGCCGTGGCCTACCGCGACATCCGCGAGCGCCCGGTGATGGGAATCGTCCGCGGGTGGCTGACGCATGAGCAGGCGATGGCGCTGGAGTCCTATTGCCCGGAGAAGATTGTGCTGCCGCGCAAGAAGCATCCGGCCCGCATCGAGTACACGGCCGACGCCGAGGCCGAGATCGAGGCGACGGTGCAGGAGCTCTATGATTTCCCGGGCAGCAAGCTGCGCGTCTGCCAGGGCAAGGTGCCGATCGTGGTCTGCATCCAGTCGCCGGCCCGCCGGACCCAGCAGCGGACGCGCGACCTCGACGCCTTCTGGAAAGGCTCCTATGAGCTGGTGAAGAAGGAACTTCGGGGTCGCTACCCCAAGCACGAGTGGCGATAGTCCGCCCGACCCCATGCGCCGTCGCGACTTCCTTTCCTTAGCTTCCGCCGCCACGCTGGCGCTTGCGCTGGGCGCCCAGGTCGCGCCCGCCGCCCGCGGCTCGCGCAAGAAGGGCCTCGGCCTCGTCGCGAAGAAAGGCAACGGGTGGGAGGCGAAGGTCCAGGCGCTACGCCCTTCCTGGCTCTACACCTGGGGCTCCTCGCGGCCGGAAGGCCTGCCGGCCGAAGTCGACTTCACCCCGATGGTCTGGGGTTACTGGGGGCAGGACACCTCGCTCCTGAAGCTCGGCGAGAAGGCGAAGGCGACCGGCCAGCGTCATCTGCTCGGCTTCAACGAGCCCGACGGCAAGGACCAGGCCAACCTCTCCGTGGAGAAGGCCCTCGCCGCCTGGCCCGCCTTGATGAAGACCGGCCTGCGCCTCGGCAGCCCGGTCTGCGTACATCCGGACAACGCGTGGATGAAGGCCTTCATGCAAGGCGTCGCGGAGCGGAAACTCCGCGTCGATTTCATCTGCATGCATTCTTACGGCGGACCCGACGCTGATGGGTTGGTCAACCGGATTCAGGCGACCTCGAAGACCTACGGGGGCCGGCCGGTATGGCTCACCGAGTTCGCCGTCGGCGACTGGGAAGCGAAGTCCCGCGAGCAGAACCGATTCAAGCCCGAGCAGGTACTCGCCTTCATGCGCAAGGTCATGCCGAAACTCGACGCGCTCGAATGCCTGGAGCGGCATGCCTGGTTCCCCGCCAGTCCCACCAGCGCCGCGCTCGGGACCTCCGCCTTGCAGGATGCCGAGGGACGCCTCACCCCGTTGGGAGAATACTTCCGCACCTGCTGACCATGGCCCCGGTTTCCCTGCCTTGGCATCAGGTGCCTATCCATGTGGTGGATTTCGAGGGCGGTCCGCGCACGGGGGTCGTCGAGTTCGGCGTGGCGACCCTGCTGGGGGGCGAGGTCGTCTCGGCGGCGACGGCCCTGCACGCGCCGCGCGCCGCCATCCCGGCCCTTGACACCCAATGCCATGGCTTGGCCGCCCGTGATCTGGCTGGCGCCGCGCCGTTCGAGGCCGAGTGGGAGCGCTGGGTTTCCCTGCGCCGGACCGGTCTCCTGGCCGCCCACAACGCCACGGTCGAGCACGACCTGCTGCGCGGGACTTGGGCCCGTCCATCCGCCGTGCCGGCGTTCGTCGGCGAGGGCGGCGCCGTCGCCGAATGGGGTCCGTGGATCGATACCTGCCGGCTGGCCCGGGCCTGGGCGCCGTCGTTGGGCGACTTCCGTCTCGGTCAGCTGGTGGCCGACCTTCGGCTGGGCCCCCGCCTCGAGGCGTTGGCTGCCCAGCATTGCCCGCCCAAGCGGCGGCGTTTCCATTGCGCCCTCTACGACGCCTTGGCCGCGGCCTTGGTGCTCCGGGCCCTGTGCGCCCTCGAGGGTCGCTCTCAGGCCACCCTCGCCCAATTAGTACGCGACAGCGTTTCCGCCCCGGCGGCTAATGACTTGATGCAGGGCGAGCTGGGGTTGTGAGTTTCCGCTTCACTCCCGGGGGGCGGGGGCTAACTAGGTAGCCTCTCCTCATGGCATCCAAGACTCCTATCCGCGTGGCCGTCACCGGCGCCGCCGGCAACATCGGTTACGCCGCTATCTTCCGCCTCGCCTCCGGCGCGGTGTTCGGGCCCGACCAGCCTGTCGCCCTCAACCTCATCGAGGTCGGGCCCGGCCTCAATGCCCTCGCCGGCGTGGTGATGGAGCTTCAGGATTGCGCCTTCCCGCTGCTCGCTGATGTCGTCGCCACCGGCGACCTCGACGTCGGCTTCAAGGACGCCGACTGGTGCCTGCTCATCGGCGCGGTGCCCCGCAAGGACGGTATGGAGCGCAAGGACCTGCTCGGCATCAACGGCAAGATCTTCATCGGCCAGGGTCAGGCGATCGCCCGCAGCGCGAAGAAGACCGTGAAGGTCCTCGTCGTCGGCAATCCCTGCAACACCAACGGCCTCATCGCCCTGCGTTCCGCCGGCCACCTGCCCGCCGAGAACTTCTTCGCCATGACTCGCCTCGACGAGAACCGCGCCAAGTCGCAGCTCGCGGGCAAGGCCGGCGTCCACAATTCGGTCGTCAAGAACGTCGCCATCTGGGGCAATCACTCCTCGACGCAGTATCCCGACTTCACCAACGCCACCATCGGCGGCCAGCCCGCCCCGCAGGTCATCACCGACCATGCCTGGCTGAAGGAGACCTTCGTGCCCGAGGTCCAGAAGCGTGGCGCCGCCGTGATCAAGGCCCGCGGCGCCTCTTCCGCGGCCTCCGCCGCCAACGCCGCGCTGGACACCCTCCGCAGCCTGCACTTCCCGACCCCCGCGGGCGACTGGCATTCCGCCGCCGTCCTCTCGAAGGGCGACTACGGCATCACCCCGGGGATCCTGTTCGGTTACCCGCTGCGCACCAAGGCCGACGGCTCCTGGGAAATCGTCCAGGGCCTGCCGCTCGACGCTTTCTCCAAGGAGAAGATTGCGGTCACCGAGAAGGAACTGCTCGAGGAGCGCGCGACCGCTTCCGAAGCCCTTGGCTTGCAGCTCTGAAGCCAGCCTAATGAACGCCCAGGCGGCAAGGGACCTCCCTTGACCGCCTTATTTTTGCCCTTAGTTTTTGGGGAATGGACCTGCTGGCCCGAGTCGATTGGTTCCAGGTCTTGGCCGCGCTCTGCTTCTGGCTGGCCTTGGTTTGGGCGCAGCACCTGGACCGCGGCTTCCCGGCCTGGCTGCGCCGTCTCGCCCTGCCTAGCTTACTGGGCTGGTCGGCCGTGGATGTCTGCACGGACGGGGTGGGCTTCTGGCCGGCCTTGGCCGCCGCGCCGGCGGGCTTCTTCGCGCTCTGGCTCGGGGCGCATGGCCTGCGTCGCTTCCTCGCCGATGACTTGGCGCCGTCGCCGCGCCGCTTCTTGGAAATGCTGTCGGCCACCGGTCCGTTGGTCGCGGCGTCCGCCTGGGTCTGGTCGCGCTACGATCGGACCTTCGCGGGCTTCCCGGACCCGCTCGCCACGCTGACCACCGTCCACTTCGCCATCACGTTTGGCGTCCTGCCGCTGGCGATGGCGGCGAGCGAACGCCCGCTGCCGCGCTCGCGCCGGCGTGACCTCGGGCTCTGGCTTTACGTCGCCGGAGCGCCGGCCACCGCGTTGTGCTTTGCGTTACGGACGGATCCTTTCCGCCCCGGCTTGGTTGAAGTCGGCTGCGCCATCGCCTTCGCCGCCGGGTTCCTGCTCTGGGCCACCGGCATGCCGGTGCGGCGCGGGCCCTGGCCGTATGTCTGCCTGGTCCCCGGCTTCCTGCTCGGCGTCGGCTACACCGCCGCGCAGGCCTTCGGCTGGGAGTACCTCACGATCCCGCAGATGGCCGCGGTCCACGGCTCGCTCAACCTGCTCGGCTCGCTGCTGCTCGCCGCCCAAGCGCCGGCGTTCGCCGACGCGGCGCCGCCGGCACCCGACCTGCGCACGCCCGTCGACGGCGGCGACCGCGCGACGGCGGTGTTCGCCGATACGCATCGCGTCGTGCTCGGGCCTTGGTCCCCGGAGGCGTTCGCGCGGATCCGGGAGGCGTTGCTCGGCTACCGATTCTACCCCGCGCACGTCATGGTGCGGCGGACGCAGTTCGAGGACGAAGGTCGCGCGGTCCGGGTCGGCGACCGCCTGGGACTGGGCTTATTCGTCCCGAATCTCCCTGGACTCGCGCCCCTGATGTTACCCGCGATCGTCGAGGTCGACGTCGTGGAAGCCGCCGCCGAAAGCGTCACCTTGGGTTATGTCACCGCGCGCAGACATTATGGACGGGGCATCTGGCGGGCCGAAGTGAAGCGTGAAGGCGAATCACTCGTCCTGACCGTCTCCTATCATGTGCGGCCCAGCCGTTGGTTCGTGTGGTGCGGGTTGCCGGTCTACCGACGCTTCCAGCTCGCCGCCTTCCGCGCCGGCGCCGACAACCTGCGGCGGCTGGCGTCCTAAAGCACGATGGGCTGTTGCTTGGCCTTCGTGTAGGCCGGCGCCGTCATGTAGCGCACCTTCGAGCCCTTCAGCGCGAACACGCCATGGCCGTCGAAGTCGACGCCGGCTTGGACGACGTTCGCCAGCGGACCCTGCGCGTAGGCGTCATGCAGGCTCTTGGTGAACATGATCGGCCCGGTCAGTTCGCGGATCGCGTCCTTCGGGAAGCCGAAGACCTTGCCTTGGTAGCGCGGGTATTCGGCGCAGATGTTGGCGATGGTCCGCAGCGGGATCGGGTGACCCGGGGCGAAGGCGAAGCCCCATTGCAGCGCGAGCTTGTCCGCGTGCTTGAGGTGCGGCGCGACGGCCGGTGGGCAGGCCACCGGACTCGGATGGGGTTCGAAGGTGATCAGCGCCTCGGTCTCCGGGCCGTAGAGCGTGCGGAGCGGCACCGTGCACCCTTTGCTGATGTCGAAGTAGAAACCGCCGCGGTCGGCCATCAGGCAGTAGCGGAAGATGTCCGCCTTCATGGGGCCGAAGAGCGACCGCTGGTAGATCCCGAAGATCGGGTGTGTGCCCCATTTCTCCCGGAGGTAGTCCTCGCGTTGCGCGCGGTCCCAGAGTTCGAAGCTGAGTTCCGGATTCAGGGCGCGGAATTTCTCCATCTCGCGCAGGTGGGACTTCCCGAACAGGCGGTCCTCCCAGGTCTGGACGACGACCGGCGGAATCTTGGCGGCGCGCGCCGCGGCCGTCGCCGGGCGGTCGGCGAGCGGCCGCAAAGGCAGCTCCTTCCAATAACGGATCGGAGCGAGGATTTGCTTGATTCGGTTGAACATGGTTCTCAGGGGGCGGGGAGCCGGACCAGCGTGATCTCGTCCGGCCGGCAGGTGCCGAGGCGGATCTCGCCGTCGTTGGCCAGGCTGAAGATCGGCGGCTCGGGGTGGATCCGCGCGATCTGCCGCGCGGCGCGGCCGGCGTTGATCTTCTGCAGGCCGACGAAGTCGAGGATGACAGGGTTCGCGCTCGCCAGCATCACCTTGTCCGAGCGCACCCAGCCCGCGTCGTAGGTCGGCCCGCCCAGGACCTGGTAGCGCTCCAGCGAGAGGATGGTGAGCGCTTGGCGCCGGGTCAGGCCCGGGATCGCGCAGACCTCGATGGCGGCCTTGGCCGCGTTCGAGGGCATGTCGAGGAAGCGCTCGGCGTTCACCATGTTGCCGAGCGAGGCGGCGGCCAAGGCGCCGTGCACCCCGAGCGATTTGCTGTCGCTGAGCACCGGGAGGTTGATCCAGAAGTCGACGTCATCGAAGAGGGTCTTGGGCAGGATGCTGATCCGAGGATTGCCCCAGGGGACGTTGGGCGTGCCGGGACTCGGCATCACTTGGTTCTCGTAGCGCAGGCGCGCGTCACCGGCCCAGCCGGGCGCCAGCTGGTCCCAGGCCTGCGCCGGGTAGCCTTCGAAGCGGGCTTCGTCCTTGCTCAAGGCCGGCAGGAAGCCGCAGGCCCGCATACTTTCCTGGCGGCCGTCGCAGATGATGACCGCGTCGCGCGCGAATCCGCGCCGGAGGAGGGCGGCGCCCACGGCCCGGACGAGAGGCTTGGGGGTGCACAGGCCGACGCCCGACTCAGAGGACACCTTGAGTCCGCATTTGCGGAGCGAGCCCGGACGCAACGGCACGCCGGTCCGCGCCTCGTGTTCCGCCAGCAACTTTTCGACCGCGCCGGCGTAATCCTCGTCGGTGAAGCCGTTGAGCGTCTGCTCAATCAGTAGGAGCTTCGGGTCGGTGGCCGCCCGGGCGAGGCCGACCCCGAGGAGGCAGGCGAGGAGGAGGCGGGCGGCGAGGCGCATGGGACCATCCTCGCGGCGGAGGCCCGGTTTCGCAAGCCGCTGTTTTGTTTGCGCCTCGGCCCCCGGGTGTCATTTTCGCCCCCATGACCGTGAGCCCCCCGTCCCCGCAGCGCCGCATCCTCGGACTCATCTTCCTGACGGTGTTCATGGATATTGTGGGCTTCAGCATCATCATCCCGCTGTTTCCGCACCTGCTGGACCATTATATCCGGGAAGGCTCCGCTGGCACGTTGATTGGTTCTCTGAATTCGGCTGCGGAATGGATGGGTGGCGACACGGTCTTCAAGAAGACGGTTCTCTTCGGAGGCTTGCTGAGCACCCTTTACTCTTTGCTGCAGTTTGTCTTCTCGCCCATCTGGGGCGCGCTCTCCGACCGGCTGGGTCGCCGTCGTATCTTGACCATCACCTTGGCTGGCAACGCCCTTTCCTATCTCCTCTGGATCTTCGCGGCCCAGTTCTGGGTCGTGGTCGTTACGCGGCTTATCTCGGGCATGATGGCCGGCAATATCGCCGTCGCCAGCGCGGCGGCCGCAGACATTACCGACGAAAAAGACCGCACGAAGGGGATGGCCGTGGTCGGTATCGCTATCGGCCTAGGCTTCGTCTTCGGGCCCGTCATTGGTGGCTTAGCGTCGTCCGTCCAATTCGCTCACGGCGCGGCCGAGGGGTCCTTCGGGCTTAATCCGTTCTCCGTCCCGGCCGCCATCGCCGCCTCGCTCGCCCTGTTGAACTTCCTGCTGGTCGTGAAGTTCTTCCCGGAGACGCTCGCACCGGAGCGCCGGGCTTCCGCGGACGCCAAGCGCCCTTCGATCTTCGACCTCGCCACGGTTCGTTCTTCCGCCGTGCGTCGCACATCGTTTGCGAATCTGGTCTACCAGGTCGCTTTCACCGGCATGGAGAACACGATCGTGTTCCTGACCTTCGCGCTGTTCGTCTACAGCCCGCGCGATAATGCGTGGCTCTTCCTTTTCAACGGTGCCTGCATGATCTTTGCCCAAGGCCTCGCCCGTCAGCTCGTCAAGCGACTGGGGCAGCGCAAAGTGATTATACTGGGGATGCTGATCGCCTCCGTCGCGTTCGTCTGCGTCGCGTTGATCCCGACGCCGGCCCCTGCCACGCCTTCCCCTGCTTGGTCCGAGGGAGCATTCTATCTCGGACTCGGCCTGATCTCCTTCGCCACGGGTCTGATTCTGCCGAGCGTCTCGGCGCTGGTCTCGCTCTATTCCGGCGCCGACGAGCAAGGACGTAACCTCGGCATCCTGCGTTCGGCGGGTTCGCTGGCCCGCGTGATTGGGCCGGTCACCGCCGCGCTGCTTTATTTCCACTTCGGCTCCCACTTCTGGGTCTACCTCGGCGGAGCCTTGTTGATGTTGCCCGCGATCTGGATTGTCCACGGCCTGCCAGACCCGGCGGTCGAGCGCGCGTCGACCTAGGTCAGCCGCCCGCGAGCCGGAGGCCCAGCGCATCCCCGCCGCGGATCACCTGCATGAGCGCGATGCCGCCGCGGAAAGCGCCGTGGAAATGCAGCCCCGGGTTGGCCGCCTCGGCCTGCGCCAGCGCGGCTTCCTTCCGGGTCTGGTCGATGCCGTACTGGGGGATCGCGCGTTCCCAGCGTTGAATCCATTCCTGCGCGGGGACGCCGCGCGCGCCGAGCGTCGCGCCCAGTTCCTCGTCGACCAGTTGGCGTAGCTCGGAGTCCGTCGACCGTCCGAGCCGCGGGTGACGGGCCCCGCCGATGAAGCAGGCCAGCAGGACATGTCCCGCGGGGGCGCGTCCCGGGAGGACCGAGGAAGGGAAGAGACAACCGAGCAGCCGCCGGCGTTCCTCGCCGGGGACGAGGAAGCCGAAGCCATCCAAGGCGTGCGCGACTGCCTCGCGCGGGTAGCCGCGGGCGACGACCGTGACCGGCGGAGCCTCGGTCCGCTCCCAGTCGCGGAAGGCCGCGCGGAGGTTCTCGTCGAAGGGTAGGGCCGCCCAGTGCCAGTGCGGCGCGGTGACGACCAGGTGCTTCGCCCGGGCGCCTTCGTCCGTACCGTCGGCGTCGCGCCAGGCGACGTTCCAGCCTTTGGCGTCCTTGCGGATCAGGGTCGTCATCGAGCCGAGCCGCAGCGCCTGCTTTGCCCGCAACGGGGCCGCCATGCCGTCGGCCAAGGCCTGCATGCCGGCGCGGAAGCCCACGATGCGCCGCGGTTCCCCGCGGGTGCGGGCCAGGCCGAGGATCACCGAGCGGTGACTCTTTTCCAGCGCGTGGATCTTCGGGAAGCAATTGCCCATCACCAACCGGGCGGGATCGCCCGCGTGCACGCCCGAGACCACCGGGTCCATCAGGCGGGCCGCCGCCTCCGCGCCGAAGCGGCGCGTGGCGAAGCCTTCGATGGTCTCGCCCTCGAAACCGCCGCGCGGCAGGAAGAGGTCGCCCAGCAACCGCAGCTTCCCGCGGGTCGAGAGGAGCCGGGACTTGAAGAGCGAACTCGGTCGGGCGGTGAGCCCGTGGAGTTCGCCGCGGGATAGGATGAAGCGCTGGGCCGCGGCGGTGTCGGCCTCCTGCAGTTCCGCTTCCAGCCCGTAGCCTCGCAGCAAGGCGAGGTCGGCCTCGCCTTCCAGCTGGAGCGTGTTGGGGCCGACCTCCACGAGCCAGCCGTCCTCGCGTATCGTCCGGATCGACCCGCCGACCCGCCCGGACGGCTCGAGGACCTTGACCTTCGCGCCGCGGGCCTGCATCGCGTGCGCCACGGCCAGGCCCGCGGGGCCGGCGCCGAGGATGATCGCGTCGAGGTCCATGCGGTCAGCACAACTTCTTACCTCAGGGTTGGCAACCCTGCGTCCGGCTGTTTGTCTGTGGTCACGGATGCGCCCGCTCTCCCTTCTCTCCCTCGTCCTCGCCGCCGCCGCGAGCGCGGACACCCTCACGCTGCTCGATGGCAGCTTCCTCCGCGGACGCATCGAGCGCGTCGCCGATGGCCAGCTGGAACTGCGCGTCCAGGGGTGGGGTGGGAGCGAGCCGTTGCGCATCCCGTTGGCGCGGATCGAGTCTTTCCGGACCGATGAGGCGGTTCGTCTCAGCGGCCGCCGGGGCGCGGTGCTCGATGGCGTGGCGTGGGCCGTGGGTGGGCGGGTGGCAAGCTCCGGTGGCGCGGAGACCTTCGCCCAGGACGCCACCGTCGAACTGTGGCGCGAGCCCGGTGCCCGGCCGGCCGAGGTCGTACCGACGCGGCTTTGGAAGATGCAGGCCGACCTCGATCTGTCGGGTCGTTCCGGCGCGGCCCAAGGCAGCGGTTTTAGCGCCGGCTTCCAGGCGAGGGGTACCACCGTCGCGGACACCTTGACGGGTAGCGTCCGCCTGGTCCGCGCCGTCGCCGGAAACCAGACTTCGGCCGATGACCTCCACGTGACCTTGGGTTATGAGACGAACCCGACCCGCGTCGTCTACTGGTACGCGCGGACCGACACGGGCTACGATAACGCCCGCCAGGTCGACTTCCTCTCGGTCAACGCCGCCGGGCTCGGCCTGCGTCTGTTCACCGACGCCCGCGGCAAGCTCGATACCCGGATTGGCCTGGCGCACCGCTACGAGAACTACTCGTTGACCGGTCAGCCGAGCCTGGCCACCCCGTCCATGGATCTGGGTCTGCTTTTCGAACGGGAGTTTGGTTGGGCCAAGGTGGAGACGGCTCTCTCGCTGGTCCCCTCCTTTGCGTCCGCCCAGAATTTCTACGTCCGGCACGAATCCGCCTTGAATATCTTCCGGGGAGACGGGCCGCTCTCCCTCAAGGTAGGGGTCTCCAATGACTTCCGGGGCCAACCCCTCCCTGGGCAGGTTGGGCTGGATACGGCCTATTTCCTCCGCGCGGTCTATGCGTGGAAATAAGCAGGCTGATTTTGCCTGTTTTTAGACACAAAGTCTAATAATGGGCAAAGGGGGGTTGTGAATGGTTCCCTGTTGAACCGTGGCACACAGGGTGCTTTCCCAATGGAGACCTTTCGTCCATTTTTCACCAATCCCAACCATGAGCACCAACCCCGCACGTCGCAACGCCATCGAGGCGATTGCCTCCCAGCCTCGCCTCCAGGGCAGCTTCGACTTCCGCAATGAGAAGATCGACCTGATCTATGGTCAGAATGTCTTCTCCCTCGATAAGATGGAAAAGCGCCTGCCGAAGGACGTCTTCAAGTCCCTCAAGGCGAACATCGAAGCCGGCACCAAACTGGACGCCGCCGCCGCCGACGTGGTCGCCGCCGCCATCAAGGACTGGGCCCTGGAACGTGGCGCCACGCACTACGCGCACGTATTCTACCCCCTCACCGGCTTCACCGCCGAGAAGCATGACACCTTCTTCGAGCCCAACGGCAACGGCACGCTCGCCCAGTTCTCCGGCAAGGCGCTGATCCAGGCCGAGCCCGATGCCTCCTCCTTCCCGAACGGCGGCCTCCGTTCCACCTTCGAAGCCCGCGGTTACACCGCCTGGGACGTCACCTCCCCGGCCTACATCTTCGACACCGAGAACGGCTCCACGCTCTGCATCCCCACCGCCTTCGTCTCCTGGAAGGGCGAGGCCCTCGACAAGAAGACCCCGCTCCTCCGCTCGATGGCGGCCGTCAACAAGGCCGCCTCCCGCGTGCTCGCGCTCTTCGGCAAGAAGCACGGCTTCATCTCCGCTTCCTGTGGTCCTGAGCAGGAGTACTTCCTGATCGACGCCCGCCTCTTCCACCTCCGTCCCGACCTCTACACCTGCGGTCGTTCGCTGTTCGGCGCCAAGCCGGCCAAGGGCCAGGAATTCGAGGACCAGTATTTCGGCACCATTCCGGACCGCGTGCTTGCGTGCATGATGGAAACCGAGCGCGAGTGCTTCAAACTCGGTATCCCGATCAAGACCCGCCACAACGAAGTCGCTCCGTCCCAGTACGAAGTGGCCCCGATCTACGAATCCGCCAACGTCGCCCACGACCATCAGATGCTCACGATGACGCTGCTCCGCCGCGTCGCCGCCCAGCATGGCTTCGTCTGCCTCCTCGCCGAGAAGCCCTTCGCGGGTGTCAACGGTTCCGGCAAGCACGTCAACTGGTCCATCGGTGGCGCCGGCGTCGGCAACCTCCTCGAGCCCGGCCACAACCCGCACGAGAACGCCCAGTTCCTCACCTTCTGCTCCGCGGTCGTCCGCGCCGTCGACCTCCACCAAGGTCTGCTCCGCGCCTCCGTCGCCTCGGCCGGCAACGACCATCGCCTCGGCGCCAACGAAGCCCCGCCCGCCATCATCTCGATCTACCTGGGCGACATGCTCAACGAGGTCATCGAGCAGGTGAAGAAGAGCGGTTCCGCTTCGTCCTCCCGCAAGGGTGGTCACATGACCCTCGGCGTCGACACGCTGCCCGTCCTGCCGAAGGACGCCGGCGACCGTAACCGCACGAGCCCGTTCGCCTTCACCGGCAACAAGTTCGAGTTCCGCGCCGTGGGCTCCGCCTTCTCGGTCGCCGGTCCCCTGACCGTGCTCAATACGATCATGGCCGACTCGCTCGATAAGCTCGCCGACGAGCTCGCCGCCGCCCTCAAGAAGAACTCCGACTTCAACGCCGCGCTCCAGAACGTCCTCAAGGACATCCTCACCAAGCACGGCCGGATCATCTTCAACGGCAACGGTTACTCCGAAGAGTGGCACAAGGAAGCCGCCAAGCGCGGTCTCAAGAACCTCCGCACGACCCCCGACGCCCTCCCCGAGATCGTCGCCAAGTCGACGGTCGAGGTCTTCGAGCGCCAGGGCGTGCTCTCCAAGGCCGAACTCGAGTCCCGCGAGGAGATCTACACGCACTCCTACGTGCTGGCGATCAACACGGAATCGAAGCTCGTCTCCGAGATCGCCAAGACCCTGCTCCTCCCGGCCGCCCTCAAGTTCGCCGCGGACCTGACCCCGGTCGAGAAGACCAAGTCCGGTGGGAAGCTCCGCAAGCAGGTCGTCGGTCTCGCCGACGAACTGTCCTCGGCCATCGACGCCCTCGACGCCGCCCGCGACGTCACCAAGTCCGACACGCACGCCCAGGCCAAGCACTCCTGCGACAAGGTCCTCCCGGCCATGCTCAAGGTCCGTGCCGCCGCCGACGCCCTCGAAGAGATCGTCGCCGACGAATACTGGCCGCTGCCGTCCTACCAGGAACTGCTGTTCCTCCGCTAAGCCGTCCCCAGCTTCGCCGAGACCAAGGGCCGAACCTCCGGGTTCGGCCCTTTTTGCGCCCCGGTTCCCGCGGGGACCAAGCCAAAGCAGAAGGCCCGTCGCGATGACGGGCCTTCGGGCGCGGTGAGGGGCGGGCGTCGCTTAGACGTTATCCCACTTCTTACGCAGGTAAGCGTTGAAGTTCTTGACCTTCTTCTTGCGACGACGGCGTTCAGCCGGCTTCTCGAAGCCCCGCTTGGCACGGGCGTCCTTGATGATGCCCTCGCGGTCGATCTTCTTCTTGAGGCGGCGGAGAGCCTTGTCGACGGTCTCGCCTTTGCGAATCTTGATTTCTACGGACATGTTGGCGTTTGGAGGGTCGAAAGAACAAGGGGCGGGGCGGTTCGTCAACCCCGAATCCTAGGGATATTGCGGCCGTGAATAAGTCCCCCCCTTAGACTCTTGCGGGAGGGGTGGGGGAGGGCAATCGTGCCGCCTACCCTCGATGTACCTCAAGGAAATCGTCGCCAACGGATTCAAAAGCTTCGCCGACCGGACCCGCATCGACCTGCGCCCGGGCGTCACGGCCGTCGTCGGCCCCAACGGTTGCGGCAAGTCGAACATCGTGGACGCCATCCGCTGGGTGCTGGGGGAACAGAGCGCCAAATCCCTCCGCGCCGGCGCCATGCAGGACGTCATCTTCGCGGGCTCCGACCGCCGCAAGCAGCTGCCCCAGTGCGAGGTCGAGCTGATCTTCGCGGATTGCGAGAAGGAACTCGGCACCGCCTTCGCCGAGGTCTCGGTGATGCGCCGCCTCCACCGCGAGGGCGCGAGCGACTACTTCATCAACGGCAAGCCCTCCCGCCTGAAGGACATCCAGCGCCTGTTCATGGATACCGGCATCGGCCGCATGTCCTATTCGTTCATGGTCCAGGGCCAGATCGACCAGGTCCTCTCCGCCAACCCCGCCGAGCGCCGTTACCTCTTCGAGGAGGCCGCCGGCATCACGCGCTACAAGGTCCAGCGTCGCGAGGCCCTGAACAAACTCGCCGGCGTCGACACCAACCTCGCGCGCATCACCGACGTCGTCAGCGAGGTCGGCCGGCAGATCGCCACGCTGCGTCGCCAGGCCGCCAAGGCCCTGCGCTACCGCCGCCTCCGCCACCGCTTCACGCATCTCGACCTCGCCTGGCAGGCCAAGCAGCACGGCGATCGACGCGCCCAGGTCGCCACCCTGGAGGCCGATTTCTCCACCTGCCGCGAGCAGGTCGCCGACCTTGGCGACGATCTGCGCGTCCGCGAGGCCGCGTTGGGCGACGCCCGTGCCCGCCGGACCGCCCTGGCCGAGCAGGTCCAGCAGTCGCAGCAGTCCCTCTTCGAGCAGCGCACTGCCCGCGAGAACGCGGAGGGCGAGGCCCGGACCTCCGACCTGCGCGCCGACGACCTCGTCGCCCGCCTGGCGGAGATCGCCCGCGAGGCCCAGGACGCCGAAGCCGCCATCGCCGATTACGATATGCGCCTGAGCGGCAGCTCCACCGCCAAGACCGACGCCGCCGGCTCGGTGTCGGCCACCGACGCCGCCTTCCGCGACAAGACCGCCGAAGTCGAGGCCTCGCTCCGCCAGCTGATGGACGTCGAGCAGCGTCTCCGCCGCGCGCGTCAGGACATCCTCATCGCCGAAGGCGAGATGACCCGCGCCCGCGCCGACGTCACCAACCTCGAAGTCGATCTCCGCGGCTACCAGCAGCGCCACGTCGACCTGTCCGGGTCCCTGACCCAGGCCAAGGAGGAACGCGAAGGGCTCGAGCGCCGGGTCGCCGAATGCGCCGCCGTCGTCACGGCCCGCCATGGCGAACTGCAGGCCGCCCGCGCCGCCGAGCAGGCCGCCCTCGAGCAGGCCCGCGTGCTCGTCGCCGACTTCCGCGCGCTCCAGCAGACCATCTCCGAGCAGGACCGCAAGGTCGCCAAGCTCTCGGCCCAGCTCGGCCTCCTCGAACAGATGCAGTCCCGGCTCGAGGGTTTCTCCGACGCCGCCAAGGCCGTCCTCCGCGGCGAACTCTCCGACGCCATGCCGGCCGGCAAGGCCGCCGCGCTCGCCGACCTCGTCACGGTCACCGATGTGGCCCTCGCCGCCGCGCTCGAGACCATCCTGGGCGCCGCCTCCGAGGCCGTGACCCTCGACAACGCCGAGTTCCTCCCCGGTCTCGTCGCCCAGATGGGCGAACGCCAGCTCGGCCGCGCCGTCTTCCAGGTCGAGGCGCCGCCCGCCTCCCGCGCCGGTTCGGCCGCGCCCGCCTGGCTGCGCCCCGCCACCGAGGCCGTGCGTTCGAAGTCCGCCGACCACGCCCGTCTCGTCTCGAACCTTTTCGACGGTTGCTACGTCTGCCCTTCGTTGGGCGACTTCATCCGCTGGTGGCGGGCGAACCCGGCCTTCGAGTTCTTCCTCGTCGCCACGACCGATGGCGATCTCGTTGACCGGCGTGGACTCGTCTTCGCAGGCCGTCCGCGCAAGGCCGGCGCCGGCGCCGGTTCCGGCGTCTTCGCTCGCGAGAGCGAGATCCGGTCCGTGCGCGCCGCCCTCGAGGCGGAGAACGACCAGCTCACGACCTTCAACGAGCAGGCCATGGCCCTGCAGGCCTCCATGGACGCCAATGAGGCCGAGGTCGCCCAGCGCCGCGGGGCCACCCAGTTCGCCGCCCAGGAACTCTCCGTCGCCCAGGCCGATGAGCGCGCGGCCCGCGCGACGCTCTCCTCCGCGGACGAACGCATCGCGCGCGACCAGCGCCAGCTCAACGAAATCGAGTCCGCGAAGGCCGAGGCGGTCATCCGCCGCGACCGCGCGCAGGAGACCTTGACCGTCAAGGACGGCCAGGTCGCGCAGCTGCGCGACGCCATCGTCGCCGGCGAGAATTCCGTTGAGTCCGCCCGCGCGGAGAGCGAGCTGCGGCGCGCCGCCCTCGGCGAGGCCCGCCTCTCGCTCGCCGAGCAGCGCCAACGGCTCGAACTGGTGGGACGCGAGGTCGCCGAGCTCGAGTCGCGCCGCGCCGAAGCCTCCGCCCGCCTCTCCGCCCGCCGGGCCGAGTCCGCCCACAACGACCGCCAGGTCGCGGAACTCCGCACCCTGGCCGCCGCCGCGAAGGTGACCTCGCTCCGCCTCGCCGGGGAGATCGAGCTGTCCGCCGCCGCCCTCGCGACCGTGCGCCTGGAGCTCGCGGCCACTGACACCGCCGTCGAGGCCGAGGACCGCGTGCTGGCCGGCGACCGCGACAAGCTGCGCGTCGCCGATACCCGCCTGCGTGCGCTCGAGGTCGCGCTGGCCGAGCAGACTTCCCAGTGCGGCTTCCTCGTCGAGAAGGTCCAGGCCGACCACCAACTCGACGTGGCTACGGTCGACTGGCGCCTGCAGCTCTGGCTTTCCGAGGGTGAGCCCGAGGGCCTCGCGAACTTCGACGATCTCGAGGACCCGGAGGAGAAGGAATCCGAGCGCCGTCCCGCCAAAGCCCCCGTCCGCCGCGGCGAACCCACCGCCGAGGACCTCGCCGCCCTCGACACGACCGACTGGCCGCCCCTCGTCCGCGAAATCGCCGAGCTGCGCGACCGCATGGCCGGCATGGGCTCCGTCAACCTCGTCGCGGTCGAGGAGTATTCCTCCCTGCGTGAGCGCCATGACTTCCTCACGAAGCAGAGCGACGACCTCTGGAAGGCCAAGGGGGAGCTGACCAAGGCGATCGACGAGCTCAACCAGACCTCCCTGAAGCTTTTCACCGACACCTTCGAGCAGGTCCGCAAGAACTTCCAGTTCACCTTCGATCGCTTGTTCGTCGGCGGCAAGGCGGACCTCCAGCTCGTCCAGGGCGAGGACGTCCTCGAGAGCGGCATCGAGATCATCGCCCAGCCGCCCGGCACGAAGCTGCGCGGTATCTCGCTGCTCTCCGGTGGCCAGCGCACGATGACGGCCGTCGCCCTGCTGTTCGCTATCTACATGGTGAAGCCCTCCCCGCTCTGCGTCCTCGACGAGCTCGACGCCCCGCTGGACGACACCAATGTGGGCCGCTTCACGGACATCATCCGCGAGTTCACGCGGCATTCCCAGTTCCTGGTGATCACCCACAACAAGCGCACCGTCTCGGCGGCCGACGCCATCTTCGGGGCGACCATGCAGGAGAAGGGGGTCACCCGGCTGTTCTCGATGCGTTTCAACAAGGAACGCGACGAGGCCGAGCCGACCACCCCGGGCGGTTTCACAATGGCCCGCTGAGGTCGCTTGCCTTGGCCCCGCCCGCCGTTAGGCTGGCAGGGTCATGAGCCGCCTCCTCGCCTTCATCGCCCTCCTCCCGGCGCTGCTGACCGCCGGCGTGTCCTTCGAATCCGACCCCCGCCCGGTCAACCGCGCCGTGCCCGGCGCCAGCTATGCCGACATGCTCACGCGCATCATGCCGGCCGTGGTCAGCATCCGCACCGCCCAGGTCATCCCGCCCGAGGTCCTGCGCCGGCTGCGCGGGCGCATCGACCCGAGCGACGTGCAGGTCGACCGCAAGACGGTTGAAGTCATGGTGCCGGCCGGCCTGGGTTCCGGCACGATCATCCACCCCGAAGGCTACGTCATCACCAATCGCCACGTCGTCACCTTGCCCAACAAC
>JBEELT010000014.1:0-24513 GCA_041167995.1 Verrucomicrobiota bacterium
CGCGACGACCCTCGCCGAGTACCGCAAGCACATCGAGAAGGACGCCGCCCTCGAGCGCCGCTTCCAGTCGGTCAAGGTCGACGACCCGTCGCCCGACGACGCCATCCTGATCCTCCGGGGCATCCGCTCGAAGTACGAGGACCACCACAAGTGCGAGTACACCGACGCCGCCATCGAGGCCGCCGTCCGCCTCTCGCACCGCTACATCACCGCCCGCCACCTGCCCGACAAGGCGATCGACGTGATGGACGAGGCCGGCGCCCGCGCCCGCATCCGTTCGCTCAACCTCCCGCCCGAGCTTGACGCCGCGCAGGCCGACATCGACCGCGTCGTCCTCGAGAAGGAGGAGGCGTCCCGCCACCAGAAGTTCGAGGAGGCCGCCAACCTGCGCGACCAGGAGAAGAAGCTGCGCGCCAAGCGCGAGAAGATGCTCGAGGAGTGGCGCAAGAAGCGCGACGAGAAGCGCATCGTCGTCACCGAGGACGAGATGCTCCATATCGTGGCCGACTGGACGGGTGTCCCGCTCAACCGCCTCGAGAAGAAGGAGACCCAGAAGCTCCTCGACCTCGAGCAGGATCTCCAGAAGGCCGTCATCGGACAGGAGCGCGCCTGCGAGGTCATCGCCCGTGCCCTGCGCCGCTCCCGCGCCGACCTCAAGGATCCGCGCCGCCCGATCGGCTCGTTCCTCTTCCTCGGTCCGACCGGCGTCGGCAAGACGCTGCTGGCCCGCTCGCTCGCGGAACGCATGTTCGGCGAGTCCGAGGCGGTCATCCAGATCGACATGTCCGAGTACATGGAGAAGTTCACGGTCTCCCGCCTGATCGGTTCGCCGCCCGGCTACGTCGGCCACGACGAGGGCGGCCAGCTCACCGAGCAGGTGCGCCGCAAGCCGTACTCCGTCGTCCTGTTCGATGAGATCGAGAAGGCCCACCCCGACGTCATCCAGCTCCTGCTCCAGGCGCTCGAGGACGGCCGCCTGACCGACTCGCTCGGGCGGGTCGTCGACTTCCGCAACACGATTATCATCCTCACCTCGAACGTCGGTGCCGACGTGCTCCAGCGGAGTAATTCCCTCGGCTTCGACGTCGGCGTCAGCTCGACGCGCGACTACGAGAAGCTCAAGGAGCGGATCATGGACGAGACGAAGCGCGCCTTCAAACCGGAGTTCCTGAATCGCCTGACCGACATCATCATCTTCCAGCAGCTCGCCAAGGAGCACATGTCCAAGATCGTGGACATCGAGGTGGCCAAGGTCGCCAAGCGCTTGCTCGACCTCGGCGTCAAACTCGTGGTCAACGAGGCCGCCCGCGGTTACCTGGTCGAGAACGGCTGGGACGAGAAGTACGGCGCCCGTCCGTTGCGCCGCGCGGTCGAACGCCTGCTCGAGGATCCGCTGGCGGAGTCCATCCTGCGCGCCGAGCTCAACAAGGAGGAGCCGGTCATCGTCTCCGTGGGCGACAAGGGCCTGGTGTTCACGCAGAAGAAGAGCGGCTCGCCGGAGCCCGGCGCCTGAGCCGGTGGATCGCCGCGGCCTCATCGCCGGCTGCCTCGGGGTGACCGCCGTCGCCCTCGGGGCGTTCGGCGCCCACGGGCTGAAGGAGCGGTTCGCGCTGCTGCCCGAGGCCGCCGGCTGGTGGCAGACGGCGACGTTCTACCTGCTCACGCACGCGTTGGCCGTCGGGGCGCTCCGCGGCGGCGCGGCGGGCTGGTTGTGGACCGTCGGCGCCGTGGTCTTCAGCGGGACCCTCTATGCCCTGGCGCTGGGGGCACCGCGCTGGCTGGGCGCGGTGACGCCGCTCGGCGGCAGCCTGCTCATCGCCGGCTGGGTCGTGCTCGCTTGGCGCTCCGCCCGGCCCGCGCCGTCGGCCTGAGGTTCAGCGCTTCGCGCCGGCCGGGCGGATCTCCAGCTCGTCCAGGTAGAACTCCGTGGCCTCGTTGGCGTTGCTGATGAAGCCGAGCCAGCCAAGGTGGTCGAACTTCGGGCTGCGGAAGGGCAGGCCTTTGACCTCCTGCGTCGCCTCGCCCTTCGGCGTCAGCCGCACCGTCCAGGTCTTGGGCGCGTCCGCGCCGACCTCGGCGACGATCTCCAAGCGGATCCAGCGCTGGAGCGGTACGGGCAGGTTGAGGCCTTTGACGCCGGTCAGGCGACCGTCCTTGATCGTCACCACCGGGCCCGTGGCGTAGGGGTTGCCGGCGGTCCGCCACTCGTGGATGAAGTAGGCCTTGGGTTCGAGGTAGAGGTCGAAGGCCACGGTGCTCATGCCGGCGCGGTGATTGGGCGCGAACACTAGCATCGGGTAATGCGCCGCCGGCAGTCCGGGGACGTCGCGGAAGAGCAGGCTCTGCTGCCCGGCCGAGGCCTGCGCTCCGGTCAGCAGAAGCGCATCGGCCGGCCCGTCCGATTTCGTCGGCGCCATCCCCGGCTTGTTCTGGCGGCTGAGGCTGCCATGCGCCGAGGGGAAGGGGTATTGCGGGTTGGTGATCCGGCCCTCGAAATCCTGATGAAGGTTGAGCGCGGGCGCCGCCGGCCTGGCGGGCCGCGGCGCGGCCGGCGCACGCTCGAAAGTCGCGGCGACCTGACGCCACTCCGTCCCGATGACGCCCATCTTCTCCACCGCGAGCGGTTGGAAGCCGAGCGCGAAGGCGGGCGAGTCCGGTCGCAGGCGGAAGTCGCGTTTCGCCGCATCGACGAAGCGGGGGTCGGCCACGACGGACCCGGCGTCCTGTCCGGACCGTTGCCAAGTCTCGAGGGCGAGCTTGTCGGCGGGCGGGAAGCGGACCGGGCGGCCGGAGTAGTCCCAATAGAGGTTGCCGCGCATCAGGTAGTTTTCCGGCGTGCCGCGCCATTCGTGGCCGAGCAGGCCGCCGCGGTCGAAGACCACGAGGTTGCGCTCGAACACGAACGAGCGGTGCGCCTCTTGTCGGGAACGTTCCACCTGCGATTCCTCGGCGAAGGCGAGGATGTTGTTCCGGATGACGTTATCTTTGCCGTAATGCTGATGGAAGCCACCGTCGGTCGTGTCGTGGACCAGGTTGCCCTCCATCGTGATGCCGGTGCTGCCCTCGTCGGTGTAGAGTCCCCATCCGCCGTAACTGAAGCAAGATACGTGGTGGATATGGTTATGGCTCACCGAGGTGCCCTCCGACGGGCCGAGCGTGTAGACGCCGCCCATGTCGCTCAGGATACCCTGGCCGAGGTGGTGTAGGTGGTTCCACTCGACCTTGTTGCGCTTGGCGCGGGAGGGGGCGTAGCCCCAGCGCCAGCCCACCGAGACCGCCGAATAGAAGAGGTCGGAGATCTCATTGTGCGTCACCGCGTTGTCGGCCGCCGAGCCGATCCAGACGCCGACCGCGCAGGGGAAGAGCCGCCCGCCGTCGCGGATGATGTTGTTGTGGATCTGGTTGCCGCGCACCACGTCCTCGTCCCTGGCCTCGTCGTTCAGGCTGCCCACCTTGACCCCGCCCGCGCCCATATCGGTGATGAGGCAATGCTCGATGGTCACGTCGTGCGTACCGCGGCGGAGGGAAAAGCCGTAGCTACCGAAGTGCGCGAGCTCGCAGCCATGGAAACGGATCGCGCTCGCCTGCTCCAGCGTGATGATTCCGTCCACGTGCGCGACGGCGGCCTGGTTCGGTTCGAAGGTGGCGAGGGTCGCCACGCCCTTGGCGTGCCGGAACTTGAGGTCCCGGAACTCGAGATGCGCGACCGGCCGGGCGGCCGAGCCCGTGAAGACCAGCAGTTTCTCGAGCACCGGGTAGGTCGCCCGGGTCGTCGCAAGGTCCTCGTCGGGGCGGGGCAGGTAGGTGAGCTGGCCCGCGCGGCTCAGGAACCATTCCCCCGGCTCGTCCAGCAAGGTCGGCAGGTTCTCGATCACGAATCCCGTCAGGTGGTCGAGGGTGTTGTGGGGCTTGGTGGCGCCCCCGAGGATCGTGAACGCCCCGTTTATCAGGTCTGCCGACTCGAGGCGTCGGCGGGTGTTATCCCACTTGTGAAAGAGGTTCACCACCGCGTCCTGCCGCTCCTTCTCCGAGACCTCCGCGAAAGCCAGGAGGTCCTTGGGGTCGACGAGGAGCTTCTGCCGGAAGGTCTCGCCGGCCTTCCGGTCGCCCCCGACCTTGGCCTCGCTCTCCATCCCGCGCAGGAAGGAGTAGCCCTGGGCGTGCGAGCGGGCCCGCGTGGCGCGGCGGTCGCCGACCCAGAGCTGCTCAAAGGTCTCCGTGCCCGCCGGTGTCGCGAGTTCCCACCGACCGGACTTGCCCGACTGAAATGCGGGCAGCTCGCGCCCGCCGGAGAGGACCACCCCGGCTCCCGGCGCGGCCACGAAGGCGATCGGGTGCGTGGCATCACCGCTGTCGCCGGCGTCAAAGGACACCGTCTGGGTGAGGCGATAGGTGCCGGCGGCGAAGACCACCTGCACGGACTCGGTCAACGGCCGCGGTAGCTGCCGGACGGCGAGCCGGGCACCCTCGAGCGAAGCGAGCGGTCCGTCGGTGCGACCCGCGTTCGGCCGGGTCAACTTGCCTGACCAGGCATCGTTGCCGTCCGGCGCCACGTGCAGGTCCAGCGCGACGAGCGGGAAGGGGAGCACGCAGGTCGCGAGCAGGGCGAGCAGGGCGAGCAGACGGGACAGCATGTTGTCTTGTTGTTAGACCTGTGCCCCGCGGCCTACAATGCTTTACCCTGTCAGCAGCAACCGGCCTTCCGCGCGCGGCGGACCGGCGGCGCGGCGAGGTCGACCATGGCCATGAGCGGGGGCGGCAACGGGCTGCGCGAATAGTGGCACCACCGGCCCTCTTTCCGGACTACCACCAGCCCTCCGCGCCGGAGCATCGCCAGATGGCGCGAGACCGTCGGTTGATCCCGCCCCACCCAGACCTGCAGGTCGCAGACGCAGACCTCATCCCGTCCGATCCGGGCCAGCAGGGCCAGGCGGGTCGGGTCCGCGAGCGCCCGGCAGATCGTCGGCACCGAGGGCGCGAGGCGGGTACGCTTGACTCCGGGCATCCGGCCAAGATATATATGCGTGCGCATATGCAACTCCTAAAGGCCCAGCCCCTCACGTTCGCCGAGTTCCGGCAGGCCCTGGCGCTGGCGCCGGCCCTGGGTTTGCGCTTCCGCCTGCCGACCGGCGGGCTGACCCCGATCCACCTGCACCTCACCGAGGTCGCCCGGGTCGAGAAGCGTTTCATCGACTGCGGCGGGACGATCCGCACCCAGGCCTCGGCCCGCCTGCAACTCTGGGCCGCGGACGACACCGAGCACCGGGTGGGCTGCGCCAAGGCGCTGCAGGTCCTCGAGCGCGGTGTCGGCCTACTCGGTTCGACGGACCTGCCGATCGAAGTGGAGCACGATTTCCCCCTGCTCACCATCTTCCCGGTGCTCGGGTCGGTGGTCGAAGGCGGCGAGCGCGTCTTCCTCCTCGGCTCGACCAAGGCCGACTGCCTGGCGCCCGAGGTCTGCATTCCGAACGCCTGTAAACCCGGCAGCGGTTGCTGCTGAATCTTTTCCCATGAGCAAACCCCTGGTCCTCATCCTGTGCACCGGCAATTCCTGCCGGAGCCACCTCGCCGAAGCCATCCTCCGCCGCGCCGCCGGGGACGTCATCGAAGTCGCCAGCGCCGGCTCCAAGCCCGCCGGCTACGTCCACCCGGAGGCCCTCGCGGTCCTGCAGGAGATCGGTCTCGACGCGTCGGCGCATCACTCCAAGCACCTCTCGGAGTTCCTCAACCGCCCGGTCGCGACCGTTATCACGGTCTGCGGCAACGCGGACCAGGTCTGCCCTGTCTTCCCTGGCCAGGCGAACCGCTACCACTGGGGCTTCAGCGACCCGGCCCATGCGACCGGCACACCGGAGGAGATCCGGGCCGAGTTCCGACGCGTCCGCGATCAGATCAAGCTGGTCTTCGAGGCGTACGCCGCCGGCCTGAAGGAATAGCGGGGTTGAGCCTCAGTCGGTGGGTAGGTCCGCGAGGATGCCATCCCACAGGGCGAGGCGGGCTTCGATCGCCGCGAGGGCGGCTTGCGCGGCCTCCTCGGCCTTTTGCGGGTCATCGCCGCAGAGCAAGGCGGTCATCCGTCGCGCGATCTCGCCGTGGTGCCCGCCGTCGACCTCGATGTGCCGTTCGAGGTAATACCGGAAGCCGCCGAGTTTCCCCGGATGGTCGGAGCTTAGCCGTCGGACCACTTCCAGGAACATCTCCGGGATGAGGTCCTCGCGACCGTAGGTAAAGGCCGCCGCGACCTCGTGCGTTTTCCCTTCGCAGGCCAGGGTGAGCGTCGCGGTCGTGAAGCGCGCCGCGGCGGGCGGCGGGTTCGCCCCGCGCAAGGCCTCGGCGAAGGCTGTGCCGCCGGCGATGGTGGCGGCCACCCCGCGGATTGGGCGGTCCTCGGCCCCGGCCGCGCGCATCGCCCGTAGGTAGAGGTCGAAGTGGCTGATCCGCCCGCCCTCTGGGTCGATATCGGATTCCTCGCCGCAGACGATCTCGTTGATGAGGTAGCGCACCTCGGCGTCTCCGACCGGCACCCAGGGGACGGTGACGCAGGTGAGGTCGCGCTGCAGGCGCTTCAGCAGCGACATGAAATCCCAGACCGCGAACGCATGCGAACGCATGAAGAGCCGGACGTCCGCGAGGCTGCGCATCCGTCCGTACAACGGGTGCGCGAGTAGTCGTTCGCGGGCCGGCGCGATGTGGTCGCGGATGCGGTCATGCAGCTCCATGCCTCCCAAAGTAGGGGACGGCGTCTGGAGGCAAGCCTGCCCGGTGATTATTTGCCCAGTTCGAAGAGGTAGCGGAAGAGGTCGGCGAGCTCGGCGGGGCTAAGCCCCGCCGTCAGGCCTTCCGGCATGATCGAGCCGACGTCGGAGCGGGTGGCGAGGTTCGCCTTGGCGACGACGTCCAGCCCGCCGACGGCGAAGTTGCGCAAGGTCAGATGCTCGGCGGTTTCGCCGACGCGGTAGCCCTGCAGTTCGCGGCCATCCTTCGTGGTCACCTGCGTGAGCAGGTAGCCTTCCTTGACCTGCCGTTTCGGCCAGAGCACCGACTCGACGATTGCTTCCGGCGACATCGCGCGGCCCACGGCGCTCAGGTCGGGGCCGATGGCGCCGCCTTGGCCGCCGAGCTGGTGGCACGAGAGGCACGCACGCGCGGCGGACTTGGCGATGGCTTCGCCGCGCCGGGGGTCGCCGGTGGCCTGCGCCGACGCCACCAGGCGGGCGACGAGCGCGGGATCGTAGCCTCCGAGGGTGTCGCTGACGCCGGCCGCGGTCTGCAAGGCCCGGCGCACTTCCGCGTCGTCGCGGCCGACCTGCGCCATCCACTGTAGGCCCAGTCGGGCGGCCTCCGCCTTCGGTGGGCGCTTCGTGAGCGCCTGTGCGAGGAGGGCCGGACCACCCTTGAGTTCGAGCAGGGGTGCGAAGATCGGCCCCACGGCCGAGCCGTCGCGGCAAGCCTCGAGGCGGGCGCCGCTTCCTTCCGCGACCGCCGCGGGCGCGTGCGGGGCGAGCGCCGCCAAGGCGGCGTCGCGTACCGTGGAATCCGCGGCCTCGAGCAACGGAGCGAGGCGCGTCAGCGACTCGGCCTTCCGTAAGCGCGCGTAGGCGGAGATGGCCGCGCGGCGGACTTCCGCCGCGGTGCCTTCAGCCAACCAAGCCTCGAGTTTCGGCAGCGCCCCGTAGTCCTTGCCGGCCACCGCGATGACGCGGCAGGCCGTCGCCTGCGCGAAAGGTTCCGGCCGGGCGAGCCAAGCGCGGACGAGCGGGCCGTAGTCGAGGCCGGGCCGCAGGCGAGCCGTCGCTACCCAGGCTTCGGCCAAGGCGGCGTTGTTCGGCTCTTGGCGGAGGGCGAATTCGGCGTCGGCGAGGGCGCCCGTCCGGATGAGCACGGCCAGGATCTTGAGGCGGGCTTCCGCGGTGAGGCCGGGACGTTCGGCCAAGGCCTTGAGTTTGGCGACCGAGTCCGTCTGCCCCATCGTGGTGTAGAGTCGCGCGAGGGCTTCTGGTCGGGTTTCCAGGCCGAGCTTGCCCTTCGCGTCGGCGGCCTGCCAGGCCGGCGCCAAGGCGTGGATCGCCTGCGTCAAGGCGTGCTCCAAGGCGGCGTCAAGCGGCTGGTCCAGCGCCAAGGTGGCGATCTGCGCGGCTTCGGCGCCCCAAGCGGGCGGCGCCCAGCCGCAGGCTACCACCGTCGCCATGCGCACGCGCGGGTGCGGGTCGCGCACCGCTTGGCGGAGGAGGGCCCGCGCCTCGGGCAGCGTGGCGCCCCAGCCGGCGAGCAGGCCGGCGCCCCAGGCGCGGTAGCGGAAGTCGTCGGCCGCCAGCAGCCGCTTGATCAGCGTCGCGTTCGGTTGCTCATGGGCCGCGTACACGCCGCTGAGTTCGTAGAGCATCGCCGGCGTCGCCAGCCCGAGGTCGATGGTCCGGAGGGCCGCGAGCACCTCCGCGGCGGGCAACCGGTAGAGCCGCTGTTTGGCGGCGTCGCGCTCCCAGCGTTCGCCCGAGGCGAGGTGGGCGAGCAGTTCCTTCGCACCGAGCCCGCCTAGGGCCGGTCGCGGCACCGTCGGCCGACCCTCCGCGGTCACACGCCAAATCCGGCCGTGCGATTGGTCGCGACGCGGATCGCGGTAGCTCGCCTGGTAGTGACCGATCACCGGGTTGAGCCAGTCCGCGACGTAGATCGCACCCTCCGGACCGACGCGCGTCTCGACCGGGCGGAACTCCTTGCCGCCCGCGAGCAGGTCGCCCAGATCCTCGGTGCGGAAACTCGAGCCTTGGTCCCGCAAGCGGTAGAGCTGGACCTGGCTGGTGAAGTAGGTGCTCTTCAGCAGCACCCCGCGCAGTTCCTCCGGTAGGTGGCTGCTACCGAGGATCTCGGGCTCCATGCTCTTGCCACGCGAGTGCGCCAGCGCCGTCGGCAGGGCTTTCGGGTGCAAGGTGGGGACGAGTCCGGGCGTGGAATGCCAGATCGGGGTGTCGGCGCCGCTACCGTGGAACATCTGCCCTTGGTCGTCCCAGGCCGTGCCCCAGCAGTTCAGGCCCGCTGCGCTTTCGTTCAGGAAGGAATCCAGCCGGAGGGTCCGCGGGTTGAAGCGCCAGACGCCGCTGCGGTTGAGTTCGGCGAGGCCATGCGGCGTCTCGACGTAGGACCAGATGTGGTAGCCCTGGGTGAACCAGAGGCAGCCATCCGGACCCCAGCGCAGCGAGTTGGCGTCCTGGTGCGTATCGCCCGTGCCGAAGCCGCTGAGGATCGTCGTGCGGCCGTCCGCCTTGCCGTCGCCGTCGCGATCCAGCAGGTGCACGAGCTGGGTGCTCTCGACGACGTAGAGTCCGCCGCCGGTCTCGCCCGGGGCGAACTCGAAGCCGAGCGGCATCGTCAGACCCTCGGCGAACCGCCACGACTTGTCCGCCTTCCCGTCGCCGTCGACATCCTCGAGTACGAGGATGAAATCTCGGCCATGCTCGCCGGGTTGCAGTTGCGGGTAGGCCGGCGTGCACGCGACCCAAAGCCGACCGCGCTCATCCCAGCGAATCTGCACCGGGCGGATCACGCCGAGGGACTCGTCGGCGAAGAGGTTGACCTTGAAGCCGGGTCGCACCTTGAAACCCGCCAGCTGTTCGACCGGCGTCGGTGCGGGTGGGTCGGCGCGGGTGGGTAGCGCGGGCGGCGGGGGTGGGGATGGTTGGCCGGTCGCCAGCGCCCGGATGACCGCATCGGCGTGCGCCAGCCGCGGTTGGTGTTGGCGCAGCTCGTCCACGAAGCTCGGGTGGTTGGGCGCACCCTTGGCGAACGGCTGCGTGGTGCGGTCGCCGTAGGCGAAGGCCCAGTTCATGCAGCGCCAGGTGTCGAACCACAGGCGGTTCTTCTCGACGATCGCCGCGCGCAAGGCCTCGCCGGGCTCACCCGCGCCGGTTTGGAGCCGGTCCGCGATGGCGGCGCCGACGAGGCGGGCGCCCGCCGCCGTGAAGTGCAGTCCATCCCGGGTGAGCCTCTCGCCCGCGGGTGCCCTGAGCCCAAGTAGGTCGACGTACACGAAGCCGTGGCGCCGGGCGATGGCCTCGGCCGCGCCGGCGAAACGCACCAGACGCGGGTTCAGTCCAGTGTTGTCGCGCACCCGCGGGTCCATGGGTTTCTCGAAGGGCGGCGGCCCGAGTACGACGATTCGCGGCGTCACCTGTGCGAACTCGAGCAGTAGTTTCTCGTAAGCCTCGGCGAACGCCTCTGGCGTACGCGTCGGGTCCAATGCCTCCACCTGCCCGAACCAGGTGACCACAGTCGTCGCGCCCGCGCCCCGGAGGTTCTGCCCCCAGTTGCCCCATTCCATCATGCGGTTCTGCCGGAAGACGGTGTCGCCCTCCCAGCCGAGGTGGCGAAACTTCGGCGTCTGCGCACCCAGTCGAGCGGTCAGCAGGCCCTCAAGTGCGCCGTGGGTCTGCTCGATGACCATGTTCTCCGCGCCCGTGAACACCACGACGTCCTCTGGGCCGGCGCCGAACCGTCCGTCCGCAAACGGGGCAGGGCGGGGCCGCGCCGCGATCCGGTCGGTCATCCGGCCGAGCGGGCCTTGCGTCGTCGCCTCGGTGGTGGCTTCGGCGGAGTCCGGCAGGACCTCGAGGCGGAAATCCTTGAACGCGGCGCGCCCGGTGCTGCCCGGCGACAACTCCAACGCGATCACGCCACGGGTCCGGCGAGGACCTTTCTCCTCATGGTCCTGCATCGCGATACCGTTCACCCAGGTCCGCAGGCGCCGGCCCTCGGCCCGGATCCGGTAAGTATTCCAGTCGCCGGGCTTCGTCACGCCGTTGAGCTTCGTTTTCTCAGGGTAGGAGATTAGGCCGCCTTGCGGGCCTTCCTTGTAGAGTCCGCCGTCCAGCCCCGGCCCGATGTCGACCTGCCACCCGAGGATGCGCTTGCCCGGTTCCACCGCGCTACGGAAGAAGAGGCCCGTCCCCAACCGGCCTTGCGTGCGCGCCTGGAAGGTCAGGTCGAAATTCTCCAGCTCCCGGTCGGTGCGCAGCCAGCTGTCGCGCGGCTGCGGCACGCCGTTGCTCACCAGGGCGCCGTCCTCGACGGTCCAGAAAGCGGCGGCCTCGCCGCCCCAGCCGGTCAGGTCGCGACCGTTGAAGAGCGGGCCATCGACGACTGCTGGGCGCGTGGTGACCGGCGACTCCGTCGTGGTCGCGGCTAGCGAGTCTGGCAGCTTCTCGAGCACGATATCCTTGTAACGAACGACGGAGAAGGCGTTGCCGTGGATCTGCACGGCGACCTGACCGACCAGCGGGATCGCCGGGTCGGTCTCGGTGTAGTCGACGGTCTGGACGCCGTTGAGCCAGACCTGGATGCGCGGGCCCTCGGCCCGGATACGGTAGGTGTTCCACTCTCCGGTTGGCTTCAGCGCCTTGGCCTTGGTCGCGGCGTCGGGTTGGGCGAGGAAGCGGTTGCGGCGGCTCTCGTCGTAGAGCCCGCCGTCGTAGCCCGCCCCGAGGTCGGCTTGGTAGCCCACCATCTCGTGGTGGAAAGGCACGCGCCGCGAACGCAGCTGCACGCCGCCGTTCACGAAGCCCTTCGTCCCCTCGACCTTCCAGCGGAGCGTCAGGTCGAAGTTGGCGAGCTCCTCGCGCCACGTCAGGAATTCGTTGCGGGGCTGGTTGTGTTCCAGGCTGCCGGCCGCGATGCAGCCATCGACGACGCGCCACGTGGCCGCATCACCTTCCCAACCGGCGAGGCTACGGCCGTCAAAGATCGCCGTCGGTTCGGCCCAGACGGTCACGGCGGTCGACAGGCAGAACAAAAAGGCGCGGAGAGGGGTAGGCATGGGGTGGCCGAGGGGGCGGCTTTGAATGGATTAGCCGATGGGGCAGGGTGGTCAACCGACCCCGCCCGCTGTGAATAAGTTCCGCGCCTGCGGGGGACGTTTGCCAAGCCGGGGGAAAGTCTTTGGGTATCGTTATCTCATGCGCACCCTCGCCCTGCTCGTCGCCTGCTTCCTCATGAACTCCGCTCCTGCCGCCGCCCCCGACCTGCTCGCCATCCCCGTGAAGGACATCGACGGGCAAGCCACCTCGCTCGGTGCCCTGAAGGCCAAGGCCATCCTCGTCGTGAACGTCGCCAGCGCCTGCGGCTACACCCGCCAGTACGCGGGTCTGCAGGCTTTGCAGAAAGCCCACCAGGACAAGGGACTCGTCGTCGCTGGCTTCCCCTGCAATGACTTCGGTGGGCAGGAGCCCGGCACCGAGACCGAGATCCGTAAGTTCTGCTCCACGCGCTTCAACGTGACGTTCCCGCTCTTCGCCAAGGTCTCCGTGCAGGGCGCCGCCGCGCACCCGCTCTTCGTCGCCCTCACCGGCAAGGAGGCCGGCCGCCCCGGTCCCGTCACCTGGAACTTCAACAAGTTCCTCGTCTCGCGCGACGGTAAGCTGCTCGCGCGCTTCGAGTCCGACGTCGAACCCGACTCCGCCGAACTGAAGGCGGCGATCGAGCAGGCCTTGAAGTAAGCCTGCGCCCAGCGCCGGCTTACTTCGGGAGGACGGCCGGTGCGCTCTCGGCGACCGGCGCCTTCAAGGGCTGGTAGGCATCGGCACGCCGACGGGCCTCGATTAGTTGCTCGGCGGACATCTGCGCTTCAATGCGTCGTCGCCCCTCCGCGCTGCCTTCCTGTTTTTGCTTTGCGGCGAGCTGATACCACTTATCGGCTTCGACTAGGTCGACGGCGGTGCCGAGTCCTTGTTCGCAGGCCGCACCGGCCCAGAGCTGTGCGAGCGGCTGGTCGCCATTGTTGGCGGCCTTGAGGTGAAGCTTGAAGCGGTTGGGCAAGTCCTTGGTTTTCTGGTACGTCAGGCCGAGTCCCATGAGGGCGAGGGAATCCCCGGCCAGCGCGCCCGGCGTGAGGTTCTGGGCGGCCTTGGCTAGGTCCAGCGGCAAAGGGGTGCCCTCGACCTGATCGAAATGGAGGTGATGCAGGCCGAGTTCGGTCAGGGCCTGAGGGTGGCCACGCTGGGCCGCCAGCAGCATCGCTTTGATGTAGTCCGGCGCGACTTTCGCCGCGCCCGCCGCGCGGCGGGCGCGGTCTTGCTCGCTTTGCAGGACGTAGTTGCGCGCCTCCGGTCGGGCGGCGGCCAGGCAGAGCTCGCGGAGCTCGGCGGCCTTGGCCGGGTCGGCCGTCAGCTGCGGGGGCCGCCCTTCGGCGTAAAGTTCCGCCAGCATCGCCTGGGCGAGGGCATCCTTGTCCGTCGCCGCCTGCTGCAGCGCCTTCCAGGCCTCCGGGAAACGGTCCGTCGGGTGTAGGTCGCGCCGCAGCAAGAAATCGGCCAACGCCACGAGCGCGCGGTTCCGGTGCTCGGAGTTGGAACGCGCCACCGCGGTCAGCCACTGTTCGGCGGCCTGGCGATCGGCGGCGGCGGAGGCGAGGCCGTGCCGCGGGTCGAGGAAGTGGTTGGGGTAGGGCTGGTCCGTCGGCGGAAGCCCCTCGCGGGAGTTCAGCCAGCGCGTGGCCGTGTGGAAGGCGAGTTGCGCCGTGAGCCCTTGGATCAGCCGCCGCGACATGTGCAACTGGCCTTCGTCGGAGCCCAGCTCGGCCGACTTGCGGTACCAGCGCGACGCCGTGGCCTCGTCCGCCACCGGGGAGCGCGGGTCCCCGTAGGTCTCGCCCAGTTGGAAGGCGGCGCTGGCGTTGCCACGCTCCGCCAGTTGCGTGAAGATGCGGATCGCCATGGCGCGGTCCCCGCCTTCGGTCTCGGACTTCTTGAGCTGGCCGTCGCGGTACATCTTGGCCAGCTCGATCCGGCCCAGGTCCGCGAACCGCGGATCCACCCGCTGCTGGGTCAGGCGGTGGAACCAGGTCACCGCCGCCTGACCGTCTGCCGCCATGCCCTGGCCTCTGAGCAGGAGGTGGCCGAGCGTCCACTGCGCCTCCGGGTGACCCAGCTCGGCGGCTTGCCGCAGGTAGGTCAAGGCGGCGCCTACGTCGCGCGTCAGCTCCTCGCGTCCGACGGAGAGGAATTGGTAGAGCTTGAACCAGCCCGTCCCTTCGCCTTTCTTGCCGGCGCGTTCGTACCATTGCGCCGCTCCGCGCACCCCACCGAGACCTGGCGCCCCGCGCTCGGCGATCTGGCCGAGGTTGATCATCGCAGGGGTGTAGCCTTGCTCGGCGGCGATCTGGAAGAACCGGCTGGCCTCCGCGAGGCCACCCTCCCGGCCGAAGAGACGGTTGAGGTGACAGATGCCGAGGTAGTTGTTCGCTTCCAGGCTACCTTGGGCCGCGGCCTCCTCCAGCCACTTGACGCCGGTCGGGTCGTTCTGGCCGAGGAGGAGCCGGGCGAGGTTGTAGCGGGCCGGCACGGAGCCCAGTTCGGCGGCTTCGAGTAACTTGGTCTTGGCCAAGGCCAGGCTGGCGGGGGTGTTCTCCACCAACAACTGGATGGCTTCCTCGTTGAGCCGGATGGGCCGGGTCGTCTCGGCCTCCTTCTTCGACTGCGCGATCCCCCGCTTCGCCTCATCCTCCGCCTGACTGTCACGCTGGGCCTGGTCCTTGGCTTTCGCGGTGTCGACATGGCTCCGCCAAGCCAGCCCGAAGGCGGTGAGGGCGCCCACGCCGATCAGGCCAATCAGGCCGTACCGGATCGCGGCTTGGCGCTTCCGCTGGGCCGCGACCTGCTTCTGGTGGGCGAGGTCGCGCTCCGTCAGTTCGCCGAGGTTCACGCCGAGCACGCCGGCCACGATCTTCAGCTTCATCAGCCGGAGCCGCTCCTCGTAGGTCCGGGCGAGGACCGACGCCTCCGCTTCGGCGGTGCCGCCTTCTTGCAGGGCCTCGAGGTAGGCCTCCGGATCCGTCCAGCCCTCGCCGCCGTCGGCGGTCCGGAAGTCGGCCGCGATCGGCTCCGCCGGCGTGGTCAACAGCTCGCCGTGCTCGTCGACGTTGAAGCGCGTCGCCGCGGGGAAGCACTCCTGCGCCGCTTGCTCGCCGGTCGCATGCGGGATGCCCGCGATGATGGCGGCTAGCAGGCGGCTGGAGCGTCCGGACATCTTGTAGGTCCGCACGACCTGATCGACCAGTGGCGAACGGGTCGCCCAGGGCGAGCAGAGCACGACGAGGTTCAGGCTGCGGTCGAGTTTGTCGGCCAGGGCGTCGTCGATGAGCGCGGCCGGGTCTTCCCGGGATTTGGTGACGCAGACCGGTAGCCGACCCGCGGGGATGACCTCGCCGCGCAGGTTGCGACGCCCCACCAGCTTGGCGGGGATGGCGAAGTCCGCGAGCTCGCGTTCAAGCCAGTCGGCCCAGATGTCGCCCGTGGAGTTTCCCTGCGACTGGTCGCTGAGGATGTGGCACCAGAATGTCGGGCGAGGGGCGCTCATGCGTTGGGTGGCTTCATCGCGACGGCGCGGCTGGGCTGAACAGCGTCGCCGCTTGCTGGGCGGCGACCCGCTGGGCGGCGGTGAGCCGTCCGGCGACCGCGTTCAGTCGGCTTGTGGTGGCGTTCCGTTGCTCGCGGGAAAGCCCTTGCGGGTTGGCGGTGGCGATCAGCAGCCACTGGTAGGCTTCCTGGGCGTCGGGCTTGACGCCGACACCGCTCAGCAGGATTTCTCCGAGCTGAAACTGCGCCGGGGCGAAGCCCTGCTCGGCGGCCTGGCGCAACCAGCCGGCGCCCTTGGCGGCCTCCGTCCCGGTCGCCGACTCCAGCAGGAGCATAGCCAGGGCGAACTCCGCCTCGGTCTGGCCTTTGGCCGCCGCCAAGCCGAGCCACCGGATGGCTTCGGCGCGATCGGGCTTCTGGCCGTGGCCATCCCGCAAGGCGATGCCGAGCGTAAATTGCCCCAAGGTCTCGCCTTGCTCGGCGGCTTTGCGGATCCAGCCGAGCGCGGCCACCTTGTCGGTTGGGTAGAGCAAAAGTCCCAACGCGCGTTGGGCTTCCGCCTCGCCTTGCTCGGCGGCCTTGGTCAGCCAGCGTTGAGCCTGCGCGATCACGGCGGGATCCTTGCCGGCCGCGGATTTGACCAGAAGTCGTCGGCCCAGGTCCAGGCTGGCGCGCACGTGACCGCCCTCCGCCGCTTTGGTCAGCCATTCCATCCCGGCCGGCTCACCGGCCGCGGTGCCCAGTCCGGTTTGCCGGACCCACTCCGTGTCCTGCGGGTCGGTGACCGCCAGTTTGAAGCCGCTGAAATAAAGTTGGGCGATATCGTGCATGGCCTGCAGATGCCCTTGGCGGGCGGCCCGTTCCTTCAACTGGAACTCCAAGGTAGGGCGATGCTGACGCGTCAGGCCTTTCGCGAAGAGCTCACCGAGGTGGTACTGCGCCTCGGGGAGTCCGGCCGTCGCCGCCTTGTCCAGGAAGTCGCCGGCCTTGTTCAGGTCCACGGGTACGTCGAGCCCGTCGCGGTAGGCCAGGCCGACGATGTTCTGCGAGACGGGATTGCCGGAGGCCGCCCGGGCCAAGTGCCACTGCAAGGCCTCCGCCCGATTTTTCGGGAGGGTGATCTCGTCCTTGAAGAGACGGGCCAGTTCCTTGGCCGCCTCCTGGTCGCCTTTGCCTTCGGCCGCCTGCAGCCAGCGCAAGGCTGGCAGGATGTCGACCGGACCTCCTTGCCCGCGCGCCAAGGAAAGGCCTAGCTCGCGCTGCGCCTCGGCGAGGCCTTGTTTCGCGGCGGCCTCGAGCCAACGACGACCGGCCGCCATCTCCGGAGCGCCGGCGGCGCCGAGCAGCAAGGTGCCGAGCTCAAACTGGGCGCCCGGATGGCCGCCTTGGGCCGCGAGTTCGAGCCAGCGCGGGGCCTCCGCAACGGCGCCGCCGTGCTTCAGTAGCCGACCGAGCTCGAATTGGGCGGACCCCAGCTTCAGCTCGGCGGCCTGACGCAGCCAGTTTTCCGCTTGTGCGCGATCCGCCGCCACGCCCCGGCCGTCGCGGTAGGCGAGGCCCAGCGCCTCCAGCGCGGGAGCATGGCCTTGCTTGGCGGCTTCGGTGAACCAGCGGACGGCTTCCTCGGGTCCGCCCGGGCGGCCTTGCAAGCGCTGCCCGAGGGCGACCTGCGCGGGAGCGTGACCGAGTCCGGCCGCGCTGCGAATTTTCTCCTCGATGAGCTGGACGGAGGAGCTCGGCAAACTCTGCTGGGCCAAGGCCTGCGCGTAGTCGCTCTCGGCTTGCGCGGCCCGGGTGCGGCGTTCCTCGGCCTCGAGCTGGGTCTTGCGTTCGAGGGCCAGCTGCGATTGGGCGTCGGCGGCTTGGGTTGCGGCGCCGGCCGCCGCCCCTTGTTCCACCGAGAGGCGAATCCCTTGCCACGCCGCCAAGGCGAGCAGCAGCAGGACGCTTCCCCAGATCAGTCGCGACCGGAGGCGAGCCCGGCTCAGCTCTGCCTGGTAGCGGTGGTGATGTTCGGCCAGGGTCGCGGCGGGCACCTCGAGTACGTGCGCCACCACCACTAGGAACTGCTCCTCCAGATGGCTCGTGAAGCCGTCGACCGCGACGTCCACCTCGATCTCGTCCGCGCCGGCGGCGGTGAGCGCCGCGCGGTGGTGCTCTTCGTCCGTCCAGCCTTCCTGGCCGTCATGGGTCCGCAGGTCGATGAGGTTCAGCGGAAGCTCCGCTTCGGGTAGGACCTGTCCGGCTTGGTCGGTCCGGTGCAGGTAGGCGTGCGGGAAGCACGTGTCCTCAGCCTGTCCCGAGGTGTCGGGCGTGCCGGCGATGATCAGGCCGAGGATGCGTTCGCCCCGCGTGGCGCGCTTGTAGAGCCGGACCTCGTCGTCGACGAAGCGGGAGGCGCGGGCGCGCGGCGAACAGATGACGACCATGCCGAGGCTGTGGTCGAGGGCCCGCAGGATGGGCGTGCTGAGGTCAGCGTCCGCCGGGAGCTCATCCTCGTCCCGGAAAACCGGGAAGATGCTGCGCGGCACGGGCTGCCCGCGGAGGTTGGTCGCGCCCGCCAACGTAGGTGGCACCGGGTATTTCTCCAGCCGCTGGTGCAGCCAAGTCGCCCATCGCCGCCCGTCCGTGTGGTTATCGGCGTGGCGATAGCTGATGAAGCACCGGTAGGTGGTCGCGCTGATCGAGTGGGAGGCGGTCATGCCGGGCAGGCCCTTGTTTAATACCCGCCCCTCTCTGCCGAAAGGAAATTCCACCGCCGCTCGGTCCGTGCCGGCTTTTCCGCAGCCTAGTCGTTTGACAGCCCCGGCGCGGCCGCCTATCCCACGTCTCAACCCCCTGCGCGGGGCCACTCATCCCCGATGAAGCCCCAACCCGAGTTCGTGCTAGGTTTCGTCGGCCACCGTCACCTGGCCGACGAGGAAGGCCTGCGTCCGGCCATCCGGCTTTGTCTGGAGCGTTTCGCCGCCGAGGCGGTGCGTCGCGGCGGCCGGCTCAACGTCTATTGCTCGATCAGCTTCGGGGCCGACCTGCTCTTCATCGAGTGCGCCCACGAGCTCGGCCTGCCGGTCCACCTCCTCTTGGCCAAGCCCCTGCCGACCTCCCTCGACGATGTCCCGACCGACGGCATCTCCGCCGACTTCAGGGCCGGGCCCGATGGCCTCGCCCGGCTCGCGGATTGGCGGCGGGCGCGCACCGCCATCCGGCGCGCCGTCGACGGGGTCGACGGCGGTTCCTGGCGCATCGTCAGCCAGGCTTCCGGCGATCCCGGGTGCTACTATGATGCCGGGGTCATGCTGGTCGAGGGCAGCGACGCCCTGCTGGCCGTCTGGGACGGCCTCCCGGCCAAGGGGGTCGGCGGCACGGGAGATTCGTGCGATTTCGCCCGCGCCACCGAGAAGCCCGTCTTCGTCCTCGCACCCGCCCCGGCGGAGGCTTTGGCGACGGCCCGCGACCTGGCGCCGTCCTTCCATACGGTCCACCTCGTCTCAATCCTCGCGTTGCTGACCCGTCGTAAGGAACGCGAGGATTCCCAGGCGTTGTTCGCCCGGTTGGACGAGGAGGCCTACTCGATCGGCACCGCTTTCCGCGAGCGGCTCAGCCGCTCCACGCGCTTCTTCTATTTCGCCACCCTGCTGGGCGCCGCGACGAGCACCATCCCTTGGGCGGGGCTATTGCTGGCGGCGATCGTGGTGGCCAAGGTAGGCTTCACGACTGCGGCCTGGTTCATCCAGCGCGGTAACCGCCGCGACCGGGCGCAGGCCCGCTGGTTGGAGCTCCGCTTCGCCTCCGAAATCGCCCGCGGCCTGCGGGCGGCCCGCGACTTCACGGACCCCTTGCATCTGCCGATCGGCCGCCACCGGCCCGAATGGGCTTTGTTCGCCCGCACGCTGGCGCTGGAGATCCGCCGGGAAAATCCGCCCCGGACCTGGCAGGTCGGTCGCGAGGAGTATGTCGCCGAGCACCTGGAAGCACAGGCCAAGTATTTCAAGTCGCGCCAGTCCGCCGCCGCGGAGGAGTGCCGCAAGCTGCGCAAGCTCGGCAGCTTCGCCGCCCAGATGTCCCCGTGCATCGTCATTGCCGCGTTGCTGCACATGGGGGTGCAGCGGCTGCCGCTGGGCGAGTGGGTATTCCTCCGCGACAACCGGGTCCTGTTCAACCACATCCTGGATTTCCTGTCCCTGAGCGTCCCGCTGACCGCCGGCTACCTCAGCTCGCTGCGCCAAGGCAGCAGCGCGAACCGGCGGAGCCTTCATTACGGAGACCTGTCGGAGCGGCTGACCTCGCTGGCGGCACGTATCCGGATGATCCGTACTGAAGCTTACGCCCGGCGGTTGATTGGCGAGGCGGAGGCCGTGCTCACCGAGGAACAGCTGGAGTGGCGCCTGCGCGAGAGCGAGGGGACGGTCTGAACCAAACCTGACCACCCGGGGCGCGGGTCAATCAGGCCGGCCAGAGGAGTTTCAGCACCAGCGCGAGCACGACCGCCAGGAAGACGCCGCGGATGAGCCCGGCGCCGTGCTTGAGCACGAGCCCGGAGCCGAGGCGGGCCCCAATGAGCTGGCCAGCAATCATGGCCAGCGCAACCCACGGCGCGACCTGTCCATGGACCGCGAAGACGAGGAGCGAGCCGAGGTTGCTCGCGAGGTTCACGACCTTCGTGAAGGCGTTGGCCCGCGTGAGCTCCTGCCCGAGTAAGGTCACGAGCCCGAGAATCCAGAAGGCCCCGGTGCCGGGGCCGAAGAAGCCGTCGTAGAAACCGAGCGAAAGCCCGAAGGTCCAGCCGAAGAGGGTGGCATCGACCCGCGCTTTCGTCGCTTGCGCGCCCAGCCGCGGGCTGAGGGCCACGTAGAACACCACGGCGAGCAACATCCACGGGATGATCCGCCGCAAGGCATCGTTCCCGATGAGGGTGAGCGTCCACGCCCCGGCCATCGAGCCCAGGAACGCGAGCGCGGCGGCCAGGCGGACCTCCGCCCAGCCGACCAGCCCGGCACGGGCGTAGCGGCTCACGGCGATGATCGTGCCGCAGGAGCTTTGCGCCTTGTTGGTGCCGAGCGCGAGCTGCGGTGGCAGGCCGACCCCCAGGAGCGTCGGCACCGTGATCAGCCCGCCCCCACCCGCGATGGCGTCGATGAAACCGCCCGACAGCCCGGCCGCGAACAGCAGGGCGTAGTGGACGGCGGTGAGCTCCATCCGGAGGGCATAGCAGGGCGGGGCGAGGGGTCAACGCCCCGTGTTTCGGCTTTGCTCCGCGGCCCGTGCGATTAAGGTCCGAGCATGCCCCCGGAGCCCACCACCGACCGCGCGGTCCGCTCCGGCTTCCTGCTCGGGTTGGGCTGCGTCGTCGCGTTGGTGGTCGGCGCCTTGGCTTTCTTCGGCCGGCCGCATCCGTCCGCAGCCCGTCCCAGTGAAGCCACCCGGGCGACTGACGCCAAGACGATCCGGACGAAGGCCGGCCACGCGGTGCGGAGTTCGGCGAAGATCCGGTTGGACGAAGCCGGCAATATCCTGCCGGACGCGCCGGAGCTAGGGCCACGGTTTCTGGAGGACTGGGAGGAAGCGAAGCGGGACGAGTTTCTCACCTGGCTCAAGGAGTCGGGGTTTGCCGATGAGTCCCGCCTCCTCGGTGTCAGCAAAGCGGCGGAGAATGTCTTGGAGGCGATGATCAAGGAGCCCCGCTGGGCCCGATTTGAGCAGGAGCTCGAGACCTTGAAGCAATCCTGGCCCGCGGCCAATCAGGAGGAACGCCGGCTCATCCGCGAGCGTTACGAAGGCCTCACCGTCGAGCTGATCGACGAGGCCCGCCGCCGCTTCTCCGCCCTGCGCTGAAAGCGACCCCCATGACCTTCGCCGTTTCTTCCCGTCGCAAGTTCCTCCGCCGCTCCGCCTTGCTCGGCGTCGGTGTCTGCGCCGTGCGACTACCCGCCGCCGAGGTTAACGAGGCCTTCGACGTCTGCGTCTACGTCGGCAACGCGAGCGGCGTGATGGCGGCCTGCGCGGCCGCAAAGGAGGGCGCCAAGGTCGTCGTGGTCGAGCCGAGCCGATGGCTGGGCGGCATGACCGGCGGGGGGCTGATGCACGTCGACTGGGGTCGCGAGGAGGCCGTCAGCGGCTCCACCCGCCCGATCCTCAAGCAGGGCTTTGAGGATGCGCAGTACCGCGCGACGTTCGTGAAGATGCTGGCCGATGCGGGGATCCCCGTGATCTACGACCACCGCGTCTGCTCCGTGGAGAAGACGGGTGGCCGGATCCGTTCCATCACCCTTGACCGGACACCCTTCGACGCCACCGGTTGTCCGCCGACCCTGCCGACGCAGGTCGCGGCGCGCGTGATCCAGGCCAAGGTCTTCATCGATTGCTCCTATGAAGGCGATCTGCTGGCGCGAGCCGGCGTGGCTTACACCTTCGGCCGTGAGGCGCGCGACACCTATGGTGAGTCGCTCGCCGGCGCGCAGCCGCCGATGTCGGTCTACGCGATCGACCCGTACATGAAGCCGGGCGATCCGGCCAGCGGCCTGTTGCCGCTGTTGCAGGCGACGCCGGTCGCCCCCGTGGGCGCGGCGGACCAGCTCACGATGGGCTATGGCTTTCGTTGGAAGTTCACTTTCAAGGGCGACGGGCTACCCATCGATCCGCCGGACGACTACGACCCGCGGCAGTTCGAACTCTATCGCCGCGCCTTCCGGCAGGGCGTGGATATCCTCTCCGGGCGCGTGATGCGCGGCAAGGTCGACGGGTGGGAGCCGAGCGGCGGTCGCGTCTTCTCCGGCGGCGCCGGTAACCTCGCCCGGGCCTTGTTCGCGCCCACGAACTACGGGAGCAACGCCGGCTACCCGGACGGGGACTACGCCACGCGCGCCCGCATCTGGAAGTCGCAGCAGGATTTCGTGCGCGGGATGACGCATTTCCTGCGGACCGACCCGTCCGTCCCGGAAAAACAGCGGGAGCTCGCCCGCTCGGCCGGTCTGGCCAAGGGTATCTTCGACGAGACCCGCGGCTACCCGCACCAGCTCTACGTCCGCGAAGCCCGGCGCATGGTCTCGGACTACGTCGTCACGCAGAAGGACCTGGCGGGGAAGGGTATGCTGGAGGATTCGGTCGGCCTGGCTTCCTACGGCGTCGACGAGTGGCCCTACGCCACCGTCCCGCTCGGCGGCAAGGTCGCCCTGATGGGCGGCTATTATTCCATGCTCTACCTCGAGGAGCAAAATCGCGGCATCTACCGGATCCCGTATCGCGCGATTCGTCCGAAACAGGAGCAGTGCGCCAACCTGCTCGTCCCGGTCTGCGTCTCGGCCAGCCATATCGCAATGACCTCGCTCCGCATGGAGCCGGTCTGGATGATCTTAGGCGAAAGCGCCGGGGTGGCCGCGGCGATGGCCGCGCGCGGCGGGGTCGCCGTCCAGGATCTCCCTTACGCTGGCCTGCGAGCGAAGTTGCGCGCCCTGCACCAGAAGCTCGAGATCCCAAGCAAGTAGCCGCGGCGTGCGGGGGGGCGGCTCCCCTTGCCACGGTCCGGTGACAGTCGTGCGACCGCTTCGGCCCGGGGGAGTCCGCCATTGACAGCGTTAGCTGAACGCTATCGTTGGGGCTCATCCATTATGGATCTACGACGCGACCTGCCTGCCTCCCTTGTCGTCTTCTTGGTCGCCGTGCCGCTTTCGCTGGGCATCGCCCTGGCTTCCGGAGCCCCGGTCATCGCCGGTCTCATCGGCGCCGTCGCCGGGGGCATCGTCACGGGCCTTCTTGCCGGTTCGCCGCTGCAGGTTTCCGGCCCAGCCGCCGGCTTGACGGTCGTCGTCTTCGGGCTCGTGCAGCAGCTCGGCTGGGAAGTCGTCTGCCTCGCCACCGCCTGCGCCGGCGCGGTCCAGCTGCTGCTGGGTTTCCTTAAGGTGGCCCGCGGGACCTTGGTCATCGCGCCCTCGGTCGTCCATGGGATGCTGGCGGGCATCGGCATTTCCATCGCGCTCGCCCAAGCCCACGTCCTCCTCGGCGGTTCGCCCGCCAGTTCACCCTTGGCCAACCTCCTGGCCTTGCCGGCCCGTTTGGGCGCCCTGAACCTGGACGCCACCCTCCTCGGCGTGCTGACCATCGCCGTGCTCGTCGTCTGGAAGAAACTCCCTTGGCCGGCCGTGCGCGCCATCCCTGGCCCGTTGGTCGCCGTGGTGGTCGGCACCGCGGTGTCGCTCGTGGCGAAGATGGACGTCAAGCGCGTCGACCTGCCGGAGACCCTGGCCTTCACCCAGCTCAAGCTGCCGACCGAATGGGGCGTCTTCATCGTCGCGGTCCTCACCCTGGCCGTCATCGCCAGCATCGAGTCGCTCCTTTGCGCCGTCGCCACCGACAAACTACACAGTGGTCCGCGGTCGAACCTCGACAAGGAGTTGACCGCCCAAGGCGCCGGCAATCTCGTCTCCGGCCTGCTCGGCGGCCTGCCCATCACCGGCGTCATCGTCCGTTCATCGGCCAACATCAACGCCGGCGGGGTCTCCCGCTGGTCGGCGGTCTTTCATGGCGTCTGGATCCTGCTCTGCGTGCTTTTCCTGGGCGCCCTGATCGAGAGCATCCCCCTGGCGGTGCTGGCCGGTCTGCTCGTCCACGTCGGCATCAACCTCGTCAACCTCCATCACATCCGCGAGCTGACCGTCCACCATGAGGTCCGCATCTACTGGGCCACCGTCGCGGGCGTCACGTGCATCAACCTGCTGGCCGGCGTGGGCCTCGGCGTGGCCATCTCCGTCTTCTACGCCATCCGCCGGCTCTCGAGCGTCAAGGTCGAGAAGCGCCAGGAGGGCGACGTCTGGAAGGTCGCCATCCGCGGCACGCTCACCTTCGCCTGCGTTCCCAAGCTCAATCTCGAGCTCTCCGCGCTCCCGGCCGGCGCCTCCGTTGACGTCGATCTAGACGTCGATTACATCGACCATGCCGCCTTCGAGTCGCTGCACAGCTGGCGGCTCAACCACGAGAAGACCGGCGGCAAGGTCCGCGTCGAGGAGGTCCAGGAGGAATGGTACAAGCCCGCGGCCGAAGGTCGTCCGCGCCGCGGCCGGGAAGCCTGAGCCGGCGGCCGCGCTTTCCCGTTCCGGCTCAGTTGGCCAAGGCCGCGAGGGCGGCCTTGAGCAGCTTCTCCGCCGAGCTCGAGCCCACGTCGGCCGAGCTGACTTCCAGG
>JBEELT010000015.1:0-24367 GCA_041167995.1 Verrucomicrobiota bacterium
AAAGGGCAACAAGGACAAGCTCGTCACGGACGACGAGATGAAGCGCTCCGAGAAGGAGATCCAGACCCACACCGACAAGTTCACGGCCGACATCGAGAAAAACCTCAAGGCCAAGGAAGCCGACCTGAAGGGTTAATCCGTCGCGCCCGCCCTTTCCGATGAATATCCACGAACACCAGGCCAAGGAACTCTTCGCCCAGTTCGGCGTCGCCGTGCCCAAGGGCGTGGCGGTCAAGTCCGCCGCCGAGTTCGAAGGTGCGCTCGCCAAACTCGATGTCGTAGGCGGCATCATGGTGAAGTCCCAAATCCACGCGGGCGGCCGCGGCAAGGGCAACTTCACCGACGGCTTCAAGGGCGGCGTGAAGTTCTCCGCGACCAAGGAGAAGGCGCTCGAGAACGCCAAGGCCATGCTCGGCAACACCCTCGTGACCGCGCAGACCGGCGAGGCCGGCCGCAAAGTCCAGACCATCTACTTCACCGAGGCCGCCAACCTCGGCAAGCGCCCCGACGGCCGCGATGACGAGTACTACCTCGCCATCCTGCTCGACCGCGCGACCTCCTACCCCGTCATCGTCGCCTCGACCGAAGGCGGCATGGAAATCGAGCACGTCGCCCACCACGCCCCGGAGAAGATCTTCAAGGTGCAGGTCGACCCGGCCGTCGGCCTCCAGGCCTTCCAGGCCCGCCAGATCGCCTTCGCCCTCGGCTTCAGCGGCGAGCTCTTCAAGCAGTGCGTCGCCCTGGTCACCAAGCTCTACCAGTTCTACTGGGAGAAGGATTGTGCGATGGTCGAGGTGAACCCGCTCTTGGTCACCAAGGAAGGCAAGCTCCTCGCCCTCGACGCCAAGGTTTCGTTCGACGACAACGCCCTCTTCCGCCACCCAGACGTGCTCGCCCTGCGCGACCTCAACGAGGAGGACGCCAAGGAGATCGAGGCCTCCAAGTTCGGACTCTCCTACATCGCCCTTGACGGTAACATCGCCTGCCTCGTCAACGGCGCCGGCCTCGCGATGTCCACGATGGACATCATCCAGCACTTCGGCGGCAGCCCCGCCAACTTCCTCGACGTCGGCGGCGGCGCGACCAAGGACCAGGTCACGGCGGCCTTCAAGATCATCCTCGGCGACCCCAACGTGAAGGGCATCCTCGTCAACATCTTCGGCGGCATCATGGACTGCAACGTGATCGCCACCGGCATCATCGAGGCCGTCAAGGAGACCGGCCTCAAGCTCCCCCTCGTGGTGCGCCTCGAAGGCAACAACGTCGACGCCGGGAAAGCGACGCTCGCCGCTTCCGGCCTGACCATCGTCTCCGGCGATTCCATGGCCGACGCCGCCCAGAAGATCGTGAAGCTCGTCAACGCCAAGTAACCCCTCACCGCACTTCCTCATGTCCATTCTCGTCAAAGAAGATACCCGCATCCTCGTCCAGGGGATCACGGGGGATTTCGGCGCCCGCCATGCCCGCCTGTCCCTCGACTACGGCTCACAGGTCGTCGCCGGCGTCACCCCGGGCAAGGGCGGCCAGGTCTTCGAGCACGCCGGCAAGAAGGTCCCGATCTTCAACACCGTCGCCGAAGCCGCCAAGCAGACCGGTGCCACGGTCTCCGCGATTTTCGTCCCCCCGCCCTTCGCGGCCGACGCCATCCTCGAGTGCTTCGACGCTGACCTCGACCTCGCCGTGGCCATCACGGAAGGTATCCCGGTCCGCGACATGGTCCGCGCCAAGCGCGCCATGGCCGGTCGCCGCACCCGCCTCATTGGTCCGAACTGCCCCGGCCTCGTGACCCCGGGCCGCGGCGACAAGTCCTCCGGCGGCTGCCGAATCGGCATCGCCCCTGGCTACATCCACAAGCGGGGCAACGTCGGCGTGGTCTCCCGCTCCGGCACGCTGACCTATGAAGCCGTCTGGCAGCTCACCTGCCGCGGCAAGGGCCAGTCGACCTGCGTCGGCATCGGCGGCGACCCCGTCAACGGCACCTCGCACCTCGACGTCATCAAGCTCTTCAACGACGACCCGGAGACCGAAGCCATCATCATGATCGGTGAGATCGGCGGCAGCGCCGAGGTCGAAGCGGCGCGCTGGATCAAGGAGCACTGCAAGAAGCCGGTCGCCGGTTTCATCGCGGGCGCCACCGCCCCGGCCGGCCGTCGCATGGGTCACGCCGGCGCCGTCATCGGCGGGGCGGAGGATACCGCCGCCGCGAAGATCAAGATCTTCCAAGAGTGCGGCATCTCCGTCGCGGCCACGCCGTCCGACATGGCCGATGCCCTACTGCGCATCTGGAAGGGCTGAAGCCCATCCATCCCCGATCAGGGCTGCCCTTTGGCAGCCCTTTTTGTTGCTCGAAATAGCTCCAAACGACGGGTTTCCCTCCGTTATCCGGCTGGTCACGGGGTGCGCATGAGCGTAGGCTGAACCTACCCTCATGCGCTCCCTTACCCTACTGCTCGTGCTGACAACTGCCGGGCTCCTTGGCGCCGAGGAAGCCAAACCCAAGGTCATCACCGCGACGCCGGTCGAACGCCCCCTACCGAACGAAAAGACGAAACTGCCATGGCACATGGTCAACCTCTGGTGGACCATCCCCGAGACGCCCGACTTCGAGTCGCTGGAGATCGACGTGTCGATCAGCGACAACCTCGATCCGGCTAAGCTCAACCTCTACATCGCGCCAATCGGGATCGGCCAGCTGAACGAGACGAACTTCTACGGCGGCATCCAGACCAACATCGGCGGCAACCCGGTGTCGGACGCGAGCCCGCAGGGCGCCTACCATAAGGGTAAAGGCGCGATCTTTTCCCGCTGGGGCAAGAAGGACCTCGATACCTCCTTCGTAAGTCCAGCCGGGAACGGGCTGACCGAGGCCGCGGGTTACGAGGGCGATTTCGCCTCGGGTCGTCGCCCCTTCCCCTGGAAGGCCGGGACCTACACCTACGCGATCCGGAAACTTTCCTACGAGAAGGACAAGGACGGCAAGGAGTGGACTTGGGTCGGGGCCTTCCTCACCGAGCACGCCACGCGCCAGACGGTCTTTATCGCCTCGCTCAAGTTCCCAGGCCAGACGCTGAAGTTCTGGGGCCGCCATTCGGCCTTCATCGAAATCTACGGCGGCAAGGAGGTCGTCATCGCCGAGCTGCCCAAGCTCGAGGTGCGCATCGGCATGCCCCGGATCAACGGTCAGGCCGTCGAGGTGCAGAAGCTTCAGGTAAACTACCCCCGCGACCAGGGTCCGGCCTCGCCCGCGATCATGACCACCGAGCTGGCCCCGAGCGGCAAGGAAGTCGTGTGCAAACTGCACAACGAGATCCTCGCCCGCGAGAAGTGGTACTTCCCGCTCATCCCCGTCACCCCAGGCGCTCCGCCCGCACCGGCTAAGTAAGGATGCGCCCGCTGACCCTACTCCTGCTCTCCGTCACGGCCGGGACCACCGCCGCCGACCTCCCCACGCGCCGCGGCACGATCCGGGTCGAGGCGAACGGTTTCGAGGCCCGCGAACCGGACATCGCCAAGGTCTGCCTTTCGGCGGTGGGCGAGCTCCAGAAGTTCTGCCCGGAGCTCCCGACCGAGAACGTCGTCATCGTCCGCGGGACCAAAGGCCCGATCACGCTCTTCCAGCGCAACGACCGGAGGGAGGTCGTCGTGAAACTGGACACCGGCAAGACCTTCTGGTCCCAGTACGCCTACCAGGTCGCGCATGAATTCGGTCACGTGCACTGCGGCTTCCGCCCCGGCCCCCAGCACAACCAGTGGTTCGAGGAATCCGTGTGCGAGACCGCCTCGCTCTTTTGCCTGCGCGCGATGGCCAAGTCCTGGGCGACCAAGCCGCCCTACCCCAACTGGGCGAGCTACGCGCCGGCCTTGGCCAAGTACGCCGACGACGTGATCGCCCAGCGCACCTACAAGGCCGAATTCGAGTCCAAAGGACTAGCCCGCTTCTACCGGGACCACGAGGCCGAGTTCCGAGGCAATTCCACCGAACGTCAGCTGAACGGCGCCATCGCCCTCGCGCTGCTCCCCTACCTGGAGGAGAAGCCCGCACGTTGGGCCGCCTTCCGCTGGCTCAACGCCACCCCTCGGCCCGACGATGAGCCCTTCGCGGCCTACCTGAGGCGCTGGGAGGCGAACACCCCGGCCGAGCACCAGGAGACCGTCCGCGGCGTGCGGAAGCTCTTCGGGCTCTGAGTCTTCGGGGTGCCCCTCGACCGCGACTGCCTTAACCTGATACCATGAGCAAAGCGCCTCCCCTGGTGAACCCGTCCGCCCGGAGCCGCCTGGTCTACATACTCGTCGCCCTCCATCTCGGCATCCTCGGGACGCATGATTACTACTCCGGCCACTACCGACGGGGGCTGGTCAAGCTCGGCCTGCTGGCTGCCTGCTTCCTGGCGATGGCCGTGCTCTACTTCGGAGAAGTCCCCGACGTCTACCCGTTCGTGGCCGACGCCTGCAGCGGGGGTCTGATCGCGCTGGAACTGTGGGCGATCGTCGACGCGATCAGGGTCACCCAGGACGCCGACGGCGAACCGTTCATCTGGTAGGCCGCAGGGCCATGAAAAAAGGCCGCCCATGGGGCGGCCTTCGTCATAACTATCCAACGCGGGCTTACTTGCCGGCGACGTAGGCGAGTTTGCCGGCGGTCAGGTCGACGGCGGAAGCGCCTTCGAGCAGGTCGGCGATCGGGTCCCACTTACCGTTGACCAGGCCTTCGCGGGCGGAGGCGGCGATGCTGGCCTTCCAGGACTTGGCCCCAGCGGTCACGACGAGCTTCTCCACATCGACGGTGACTTCGACGTCAGGGTTGGCGCGCACGAAGGCGTCGCAATCGGCGAGGTCGTCCTTGGAGAGGGTCACGCATGGCACGCCGAGCGTGGTGGAATTGCCGAAGAAGATTTCGGCGAAGCTGCCGCCGACGAGCGCAGTGAAGCCGAAGCGCCAGATGGACTGAGGAGCGTGCTCGCGGGAGCTGCCGCAGCCGAAGTTGAAGCCGACGACCATGACGCCCTTCTTGGCGGCGGCGATGCGCGCGGCCTGGGGCGAATTCATCGGGTGGTTGCTCTCCTTGCCGTCCGGGCCGGTGCGCTCGTCGCGGAACGCGTGCTGGCCGAGGTCGTCGAAGGTGACGCAACGCAGGAAGCGCGCGGGGATGATGCGATCGGTGTCGATGTCATCGCCGGGGACGGTGAGGGCGAGGCCTTTGACCTGGGTGACTTTGGCGAGGGACATGGAAAGATGGGTTGAGGAAAAAGGGGGAGTTTAGGCGGCCCGGCGCACAATGCAGACAGGCATGGCGAGGGAATCGGCGAGTGAACGGAGACGCTCCTCGGCCACGGCAGCGGCCACGGAATCGTCGGTGAACAGCACGGCATGGCCTTCCACGACCCAAGGGAGGGTCACGGTGCAGACCGGCTTTCCGTCGTAATGGGCGTCGACGGTGACGTCGGCCTGGCAGGTGAGCCCCTCCGCGGCGCACGCAGCCGGCACGGCGTCGCCCTGGGCGACGCGCGCGAGCACGCGGGTGACGGCGGAGTCGGACATTAGACCTTGAAGACTTCGCGGGCGTCGGCGACCTGGCCGGTGATGGCGGCGGCGATGACCATGATCGGGCTCATCAGCACGGTGCGGCCGGTCTGGGACCCCTGGCGGCCCTTGAAGTTGCGGTTCGAGGAACTCGCGCAGAGCTGGTCGCCGACGAGCTTGTCGGGATTCATCGCAAGGCACATGGAGCAACCTGCGCCGCGCCACTCGAAGCCCGCTTCGGTGAAGACCTTGTCGAGGCCCTCATGTACGGCCTGGATGGCGGTGAGCTGGGAACCGGGGACGACGATCGCCTTCACGGTTGGGCTGACCTTGCGGCCCTTGAGGTACTTGGCCGCCTCGCGAAGGTCGGAGATGCGGCCGTTGGTGCAGGAACCGAGGAAGCAGACGTCGACCTTGGTGCCCTTGATCGCCGTGTCGGGCGAAAGCTTCATGTGCTTGTAGGCGTCCTCCGCGGTGGCGCGGTCGGCGGCGTTGAGGGTCTCGAGCGCCGGCATCTTCTCATCGATGAACACGGCTTGGCCCGGGGTGATGCCCCAGGTGACGGTCGGACGGATCGCGGCGGCGTCGAACTTGACGACGTCGTCATAGGCGCAGCCGGGATCGGAGGCGAAGGACTTCCAGCGGGCCACGGCGGCGTCCCAATCCGCGGCCTTCGGAGCGTAGGGCTTGCCCTCGATGTAATCGAAGGTCTTCTGGTCCGGGTTGACGTAACCGCAGCGGGCGCCGCCTTCGATGGACATGTTGCAGACCGTCATGCGCTCCTCGAGGGAGAAGCCGTCGAAGGTCGAGCCGGCGTACTCATAGGCGTAGCCGATGCCGCCGTTGACGCCGAGGACGCGGATGATGTGGAGGATGACATCCTTGGCGTAGACGCCGGGGGCGAGCTGGCCGTTGACCTCGATGCGACGCACCTTGAGGGGGCTGAGGGCGAGCGTCTGGGTCGCGAGCACGTCACGGACCTGCGTGGTGCCGATGCCGAAGGCGATGGCCCCGAAGGCCCCGTGGGTCGCGGTGTGCGAATCGCCGCAGGCGATCGTCGTGCCGGGCTGGGTGATGCCCTGCTCCGGGCCGACCATGTGGACGATACCTTGGGTGCCAGTGTTGGTGTCGAAGAAGCGGATGCCGAAGTCCTTGGTATTCTTGCGGAGGGCCTCGATCATCTCCTGGGCAATCGGGTCGGAATAAGGCTCCTTCAGCTCGTTGGTCGGGACGATATGGTCGACCGTGGCGAAGGTCCGCTGGGGGTACTTCACCTTCAGGCCTAGGTCCCGCAACATGCCGAAAGCCTGCGGGCTCGTCACCTCATGGATGAGGTGCGTGCCAATGAACAACTGGGTCTGCCCGTTAGGCAGTTTGCCCACGGTGTGCGCTTCCCAAACTTTCTGGAATAAGGTCTTGGCCATCGGCGGTAAAGGTGAGGGGTCAACGTAGGACTGAGGGCGGGGCGGTCAATCCCGCAGGCATGGATTGACCCTCCCTCCAAAGACGGGCTAAAACCAAGCCTGATGGCACTCCCGCCCCGCCGCCCCGGTCGACGTTCGACCCCCCCGCCCGAGTCGCCGGGCTTCACCAGCAGCCCGCTGTACTGGTTCCTCCTCCTCTCGCTGCTGGCCGTGGCCGGCTTCCTCCTGCACAGCCGGCTCAACGAGTCCGCCGTCCCTGCACCAGTGGTCGACACCCCTCCGCCCGAGACGCCGAAGGTCATCCCCAAGGAAGAAGCGAAGGTCGTCGTCGACCAGACGCCGCCCCCGCCTCCGCCGCCCCCGGTCGTGATGAACGAACCGCCGAAGCCGATGAAGCCGGCCGCCGAGGTCAAGGAGGAGGCCCTGAAATACAACCGCTTCTACAAGACCGTCTCGACCCGGCTCGTGAAGGCACACGTCGGCGACCCGGCCCGCGTCACCAAGGAAGTCAAGGCCGCCCATGAGCTCCGCGCCTCCCCCGACAGTCCGCTGGCCGTACCCTCCGGCGACAGCGGGCTGCGCGCGAAGATCCGCCAGACCGTCGACGAGTATTGGGCCAACGTCGACCCCGACCGCTGCGTCCCCCACCCCGACGCCGAGAAATTCCCGGGGCCGGTGCTCGAGCCCGCCGACCGCGTCATCACCGCCGTCAACCTGCCGATCAACCGTTCGCGCTGGCACTCGACCGGCACCTACGCGGCCCCCGGCGAACGGATCACCTTCCGCCTCTCCTCGGGTGACGCCGACCTCGGGCTGGTCGCGCGCATCGGTTGCCATTCGGACGACATCGTCGGGGCGACGAAGCGCGAGAGCTGGCACCGCTTCCCGGTCATCTGCAATTCGGTCGCGCTCAATAAGCGCACGGTCGAGCTGGCCAACCCGTTCGGCGGGCCGATCTATATCGACATCCCCGGCGGGGAGAAGAACGTGAAATCTCGCGACCAGATTCGCGTCGAGATTGTCGGCGCCGTCGAGGCCCCGATCTTCATCCACGGCAAGACCACCCGCGCCGAATGGGAGAACCGCCGCCTGGCGCCGGCCCCGTGGGCCGAGATGGTGAGCGACCACATGGTCGTCTCCGTTCCCTCGAAATACATCCGCGAACTGCCCTTCGCGGAAGCGCAGGAACTGATGACGACCTGGATGGAGACCGTCGACGCCTGCGACTGGCTAGCCGCCTGGGGTACCCGCCGCTCGGCCGAACGCGTGGTCTCCGACGCCGAGATCTCCATCGGCTGGATGCACTCGGGCTACCCGATCAAGTGCTACTTGGACAGCGCCAAGGACTCGGTGAACGTCCGGAAACTGAAGACCCAGGGTAACTGGGGCTTCTACCACGAGCTCGGCCACAACCACCAGTCGAGCCTCTGGACCTACTCGGGCTACACCGAGGTCACCAACAACCTCTTCTCGCTCTACTGCATGGAGAAGATCTCCGGCAAGAAGCTCGGCGAGGGGCACGGCGAGGACCTCGCGGTGATGGCGGCCGAAATGGCGCTCGACCCGAAAGCCCACGCGGCCTCGCCCTTCCACCTACTTTCCCAGTACTATTTCCCGGTGAAGCAGTTCGGCTGGCAGAGCCTGCGCGACACCTTCGAGACGCTGTCCGACCGCCGCGATATCCGCAAGGCCGACGGCCTGGTGAAGAAGAACCTCGGTCTCGCCGGCCGCGAGGTCGAGAAGCAGCAGGAGGCTTTCGACAAGGAGAAACACGACCTGGAACGCAAGATCAAGACCGCCCTCCGGGAAAAGAAGGACGCCGACAAGGTCGCCGCCGAGGCGCGCATGGCCGAGATCGCCAAGGAGGAGAAGAAGATCAAGGAGGCCCTCGGCGCCCTTTCCAAGTCGGACTCCGACGAGCGCAAGAAGGACATCTTCGTGCGCACTTGGTCCAAGGAGGTCGGCCACAACCTCGGGCCCTACTTCGCCAACTTCAGCTGGCCTTACACCGACTCGATGAAGACCTCGCTCGGCATCCTCAAACCCTGGATGCCGGCCAACTTCCCGCCGGCCAAGCCGGGCGCCAAGAAGAGCCAAGGCCCCTTGTTCGGCTCCAAAAACGAGGCCATGGCCGGCGCCGACGAGAAGCAGGGCGACAACAATACAGGCAACGCCCAGTAGGCACCCCGGCTTGACCCGGCCACCCGTCCCTCCCCTTATCCCGCCATGGCCCGCCGCCTGACCCTCAGTTTCTCCTGCCCCGACACCACCGGCATCGTCGCCGAGGTCGCCGGCTTCGTCGCCCGCCACCGGGGCTCGATCACCGAGGCCAGCCAGCACACCGAGTCGGAGCTGCGCCGCTTCTTCATGCGGGTCGAGATCGAGGCCGACTCGCTCGACTTCCCCGCGACCGAGTTCGGTGAGCGCTTCCGCCCTCTGGCCGAGCGCTTCGGCATGGCTTGGACGCTGTCGGACTCCGACCGACCGCGCCGCGTGGTGATTCTTTGCTCCAAGCAGGAGCACTGCCTCTACGACCTGCTCGCGCGGCAGGTTTCGCAGGACTTCCGCTTCATCGTCCCGTGCGTGATCTCCAACCACGAGGCGCACCGCAAGGTCGTCGAGGCCCACGGCATCCCCTTCCACTATATCCCCGTTACACCGGAGAACAAAGCTGAGGCGTTCCAGCGGATGGCGGCAATCTTCCGGGCCGAGCAGGCGGACCTCATCGTGCTGGCGCGCTACATGCAGGTGCTCGACGAGCAGCTCTGCCGCGACTTCGCCGGCAAGATCCTGAACATCCACCACTCGTTCCTGCCGTCCTTCGCCGGCGCCAAGCCCTACCATCAGGCTCACCGTCGCGGCGTGAAACTCATCGGTGCGACCTGCCACTTCGTCACCCCCGAGCTGGACGAAGGCCCAATCGTCGAACAAGACGTCATCCGGGTCGACCACTCGGACACGCCGGAGGAGATGGTACAGCTCGGCAAGGACATCGAGAAGGTCGTATTGGCCCGCGGGCTCCGCGCCGTGGTCGAGGATCGCGTACTGCTGGCCGGGAACAACAAGACCGTGGTGTTCTGATAAGGGCGGGTTTCGCTCAATAGCTCTTTACGCTTTAAAGCGTGTTCGGTGAGGCTTCTATCAGGACCACCCCCATGATCCGTACCTGCATCCTGCTCGGCTTCGCCGCCCTGGCCGTCGCCGCCCCCAAGCCCGAGGACATTGTCCCGCGACCGAAGGCTCCCTACGTCCAGCCCGCCGCGACCGAGCGCACCGAACTTCATCAGGCGATCCAAGGCTACATGGCCACACCGCCGGCCCAAGTCGTCGCCCACCCGGCCGCCAAGGACTTCCCCGGGGCGGTGGAGAGCAAGGCGCGGGTGAACCGCTCCGTCCCCTTCGACGCCACGCTCGTCGCCCGCTGGGACACGAATGCGCACAACGCCCCCAACCTCGCGACCGGTCCGGACGCCTGGCAGGAGACGGGCCTCTACGCCGCGCCCGGCGAGGTCGTCACCGTGAAAGCTCCCGTGATGCCCGAAGGCCGCGTTGTCCGCGTCATCATCGGCTGCCACCGCGATAGCCTGCTCAAACTCGACAAGTGGCAGCGCTTCCCCGTCATCACGCGTTCCTTCGAACTACAGCCGGGCGAAAACCCGGTCGCCAACGCCTTCGGCGGCCAGCTCTTCATCCAGGTCAGAAACACCGGCGCCCGCAAGGCCGCGTCCGGCTCCGCCCCCGCGGCCAAGCCCGGCCAGGCCGTGCTCGAGTTCGGCAATGCCGTGGCCATGCCCACCTTCGTGCTCGGCAAGGACACTGCGGAGAGCTGGAAACAATCCCTCGCCACCAGCCCGGCGCCGTGGGTCACCTTCGTCGCCAAACACGCCATCCTGCATGTCCGCCGCGCGACCGCCGAGAAGATCGCCGACCCCAAGCCCCTGACCGAGTGGTGGGACAAGGCCCTGGAACTCGAGGACGACTTGGTCGCGCTCGATCGTCTCGCGCCCGAACGCGTGGTCCCGGATATCCAGATCTCGGCCGGCTTCATGCACTCCGGCTACCCGTTCATGTGCTTCATTAACCCGAGCGAAGCCTCGATGGTCGACCTCGCCAAGCTCTCAACCAAGGGCGACTGGGGCTTCTTCCACGAACTGGGCCACAACCATCAGCGAACCGACTGGACCTTCCCCGGCCAGACAGAGGTCACCTGCAATTTCTTCTCGCTGTATTGCATGGAGAAACTGGTCGGCCTGCCGCGCGGCACCGGCCATGGCTCGATCAAGGACCTCGACGGCAACATGGCGAAGCGCCTGGGCAACCCGCCGAACCTCGGGGCGTTCGAGCAACTGGCTCCCTTCATGGTGCTGATCCGCGCCCACGGCTGGGAGCCGCTGCGCGCCACGCTCCGCTCCTACGCGCAGACGCCGGGCAAGGGCGACCTCGCCGCGAAGCAGAATAGCTTCGTGGTGCGCTACGGGCAGGCCGCCAAGGTCGACGTCGCCGATTTCTTCGGGCAGCTCGGTTACCCCATCACCCCGGAAACCAAGGAGGCCTTGAAGGGCTTCCCGACCTTCCGCTACGTCGCCGCCGCTCCGGCCAAGTAAAACCCCGGTTACGAGGGGATTTGGACCCCCTTCTGCCTCGCCCTTACCGGCAAACCTGCCCTAATCAGAGACCGGCTTGCTCGCACCTGCGCGGCCCGCCGACCGTCCCACCATGTCCCTGATTTCCCGCCTCTCCGCCCGCCTCCAGAACCACCCGAAGCGCGTCGTCTTCCCCGAAGGCGCCGACCCGCGCATCATCCAGGCCGCCCGCCAGTTCGCCAACAAGAAGCTCGGCATCCCGATCCTCGTCGGCGACCGCCAGCGCATCAAGGTCACCGCCGCCCGCCTCAACGTGAAGCTCGACGACATCCGCATCATCGAGCCGGAGCGCAGCGACGAACTGAAATCCTACGCCGAGAAACTGGCCTCCATCCAGCGCTACGGAAACACCAACCTCCAGGGCGACCCGGCCGCGCTCGCCCTCAACCCCAACTACTTCGCCTGCATGATGGTCGCCACCGCCGGCGCGGATGCCCTCATTTCCGGGGCGACGACCCACGCTGCCTCCGGCCTGCGCACGATCCTCCAGACGATGCCCCGCCAGGCCGGCGTCGAGACCGTCTCCTCGATGCAGATCCTCGAGTCCGAGGAGGCCAAGTTCGGCGTCGATGGGGTACTCTTCCTGGCCGACTGCGGCGTCATCCCCGAGCCGACCGCCGAGCAGCTCGCCGATATCGCCATCACCACCGCCGGTCTCGCGGGACACCTCACTAACACCGTGCCGAAGGTCGCGATGCTCGCCTACTCCACGCACGCCGCGAACCCCCGCCTTAGCTCCGTCCAGCGCGTCCAATCCGCCACCGAACTAGCCCGCCGCAAGGCGCGTGAGCTCGGCATCGCCTGCGACATCGACGGCGAAATGCAGGCCGACGCCGCCCTGAACCCGTTCGCCGCCGAGGCGAAGGAAGTCAGCGGCAGCGTGGCCGGCAAGGCCAGCGTGCTCATCTTCCCGGACCTCAACGCGGGCAACATCGCCTCCAAGATGGCGCAGCATATCGCGGATATCCCGGCCTATGGCCAGATCCTGACCGGGCTGGAACGGCCCGCCGCCGAGATCTCCCGCGGCGCCTCGGCGCACGACATCTTCGGCACGGCCGTCATCGTCGCGGCGCAGGCGGTCGACAAGTCCTACCTGTACCCCCTCCGCAAGGACGGCCCCGCCGCCTGACGACGATGGCGATGAAGCGTCGCTTCGCGGACAACGTACCCGGACTCCTGCTGAGTCCGATGAACCACGACACGCGCCGCATCTTCGTGGCGGCGACGCGGATGAACGACGGCAAGACGACGACCTGCCTCGGCCTGACCGCCGCCTTGCAGTCGATGGGGATGCACGTCGGCTACATCAAGCCGATCGCCCAGCGTATCGTGCAGTCCGGCGACGACCAGGTCGACGAGGATACGCTGCTGATCGACGGCCTCTTCAACCTCGACATCCCGATCGCCGCGATGTCGCCCATTGCGATCGGCCCCGACTTCACCAAGCAGTACCTCGAGAACCCCGATGAGATCGGCCCGCAGCTCAAGGATCGCATCTGCCGCGCCTTCGACCGCGCGGCCTACGGTAAGGATATCGTGGTCGTCGAGGGCTCCGGCCACGCCGGCGTCGGTTCCGTCTTCGGCGCCTCCAACGCGGATAACGCCCGGGTCCTGCGCTCCAAGGCGCTCCTCGTCGCGGCCGGCGGCATCGGCAAGCCCATCGACGAGATCGCCCTCAACAAGGCGCTCTTCGACAAGGCCGGCGTCGAAGTGGTGGGCGCCATCCTGAACAAGGTGATGCCCGATAAGCTTGAATTCATCCGCGATTTCGCGGGACGCGGCCTGCGCAAGCTCGGCGTCCCCCTGCTCGGCGTCGTCCCGCTGCAGGAGACCCTCGTCTACCCGAACCTCGACCAGGTGGCCGACGAGACCAAGGCCCGCTGGCTCCACCAACCGACGGGCCTGCGCCGCGTCCGGCGCGTGGTGATCGGCGCCATGTCGGCCCGACGCTCCGCCGAGTACCTCCGCGTCCCCGGCACGCTCGTGATCGTGCCCGGCGACCGCGAGGACCTGCTGGAGGCCTTCCTCGCCGCCGGCGGGGGCAAGTCCCTGACCGGCGTAATCTTCTCCAACGGCCTCCTGCCCAACGACGACATCGTCCGCCGGCTCAAGGAGGCCGGATTGCCAATGGCCGCGGTCGAGGCCGAGTCCTTCGCCGTCACCGCGCGCATCAACAACATGACGGTGAAGACGATGCGGCAGGATTCCGACAAGATCCCGATCATCGAGAAGATGATCGCGGAGTCGGTGGACATCCGCGGGCTGCTCCGCGCGCTCTGAAAGCCTTCAGACGGGGCGGAGCACCTCGCCGAGGCGGGTGAAATGCTCCTCGGCGAAGCCCATCGCCTGCTTCAGGTAGGCGTCGCGGCCGATGAGGTTGTCGATCCGGCCGGCCTCCCGGCGCTGCTCCGCGGTGATCAGACCCCGCAGGCGGACCCAGAGCGCCCCGACGGGGACGGGATAGTCGCTACCATGCAGGAAGCGATTCAGGCGGCCCGCCGCCAAGACCTGCTTGAGCACCCCGCTGCGGATCGGGCTGTTGAGGGCGCTGGTATCGGCGTACAGGTTCGGGAACTCGTCCATGAGCTTGATGAGCTCGCCGAAGTAGTTCGGGTCGAAGAAGTGGCTGTTGCCGGAGGAGTGCGCGGCGATGACCTTCACCCCCAGTTCCAAGGGTCGACGCAGGACCCGGGGATCCTGGAACTCGCGGCGCATCACTGGCACGGTCATCTCGCCGCCGGTGTGGCAGAGGAACGGCAGTTTCGCCTCGGCCATGCGCCGCCAGAAGGCCTCGTAGCGCGGCGAGGCGCAATCGACGTTCTGGCAATTGGGCAGCAGCTTGAGGGCGCGGGCGCCCCGGTCGAGGCAACGCCCCAATTCCGCCAAGGCGTCGGGACGGCCGGGATGGACGGAGACCGCGGGCAGGAATTCGGGGTGGGCCCGGCAGACCTCGAACAAGTAGTCGTTAGGGACATGGAACGAACCGAAGTCGAGCTTGCGACCGTCCTCGGCGTAGACTTCGTCCTGGGCCAGCAAGAGGGCGTGATCCAGCCCGGACCCCCGCACCAAGCCGACCAGATTGGCGACATAGGCGGCGTCGAATTCCGGAGCGTCGAGCCGCGTGGGCAGGCCGACCCCCCGACGCATGAGCTCAGCGAGGAAACGGTGCCAACCTCCCGGCACTTTAAGCCAGCAACCGCTCCCGGCCAGCCCGTTGCCGACCAGGTGGACATGACAGTCGTAGCGAGGGGTGGCCATGACTAGGGATTAAGCCGACGACGGCTGCGGGCAAATGTTTAAGTCCGGCCACGCCGATGATTGCGCCCTTGAAGGCCCCCGCAGTCGTATCTATCCGTTTCATATGCGCCCCGCCCTCCCCACCTGGCTCCTGCTGACCGCGACCCTCGCCGCCGCCCCGACTCCCTACGTCGATAAGAAGTCCGCCGTGGCTGACGAGGCTTGGATGAACGGTCGCGTGAAGGCGGGGGAGCTCCTGCAGAGCGGTCAGCAACTCGACCCGGAAGGCACCCTCATCGACGTCAGCGGGCGGCTCCTCGCGATCGAATTCGCCCAGGGCGGCAAAGTCCTCGTCCTCAAGACCACGACCACCTTGGCCACCTTCGAGCCAGACTCCTTCAAGCTGATCGCGAAGGCCGAGTTTCCGGTCGCGAAGGGCGGCGGCTCCATGCACGGGCTTGCAATTGCCGCCGACGGGGAGACCGCGGTCGTCTCGGGCGGACGCACGCACCTCTACGTAGCGAAGATCGCGGCCGACGGCAAATTCACCTGGGGCCCCTCGATCGACATCTCCGGCGGCGCCAAGAACGTCAATCCGCTGGGCATCGCGCTGACCAAGGACGGCCGCTTCGCCTACGTCGCCCTCTCGATGGCGAACACCCTCGCCAAGGTCGACCTCACGACGGGTAAGGTCGTGGCCCAGGTGGAGGTCGGCATCTGTCCCTACGGCGTGGTCTTGTCGCCCGACGAAAGCACCGCCTACGTCTCGAACTTCGGCGGCGCCCGCCCGGAGTCCACCGACGTCACCGAATCCTCCGGCGGTTCGCTGGTCGCGGTCGACCCGCGCGCGGTCGCCCTACGCGGCACCCTCAGCGTCGTAGCCCTCGCTGGGAAGCCCAAAGTCACCACCCAGATCGCCGTCGGACTGCACCCGAGCGAGCTCCTGCTGGCCGACGAAGGCCGCACGCTCTTCGTAGCCAACGTGGGCGCCGACAGCGTGAGCGTGGTCGACACGACGACGCGCCGGGTGACCCACAGCCTGGTGACCAAGCCCGACGCCGACCTGGCCTGGGGCACGCTCACGGATGGGCTGGCTCTCTCCCCGGACGGCAAGACCCTCTACACCGCCTTGGCGGGCCTCAACGCGGTGGGTTGCCTCGACCTCGGCGCACCCGGCGCTGGGCCGAAGCTCATCCCCGCGGGCTGGTTCCCCGGAGCGGTCCGCGTCCGTAACGGAGCCCTCTTCGTCGCCAACGTCCGCAACGGCCTACAGAAGGCCACCTTGCCGACCAACGCGGAGCAGGTCGCCCAGCTCGACGCCCGGGCGCGCCGCGCGGCGCACCTCGCCTACGCGCTGCGTTCGTCGCCCCGGACCGGCCAGCCCGGCGTCAAACCCGTCCCAGTGCCGGCCGAACCCGGCCAGCCCTCCGTCATCAAGCACGTTGTGTACATCATCAAGGAGAACCGCACCTACGACCAGGTGCTGGGCGACCTAGGCAAGGGGAACGGCGAACCGAAGCTCTGCATCTTCCCCCGCAAGATCACCCCAAACCACCACGCGATCGCGGACCGCTTCCCGCTTCTCGACAACTACTACTGCAACGGAGTGAATTCCTCCGACGGCCACGCCTGGGGCACGCAGGGGATCGTCGGTCCCTACCGCGAGAAGGACCGCGTCGGCTACCGCTGCGGCTACGACTTCGGCACGGACGCATTGTTCTACGCTGGCTGCGGCTTCCTTTGGGACCATGCGCTGCTCGGCGGCAAGTCCTTCCGCAACTACGGCGAGATGGACTACACCGTGAAACTCAAAGGTAAGTCCTACGCCGACTTCTTCGGCGCTTGGCAGAACCGCGACGGACGGGCCACCTTCGCCACGAGCTACCAGATCGAGACCCTCCGCCAATACAGCAGCAAGGACTTCCCGGGCTGGGAGATGTCCATCCCTGACCAGGTGCGGGCCGACGCCTTCCTCAAGGAACTCGCGGAGTTCGAGCAGAAGGGAACCTTCCCGGACCTGACCATCATCTACCTGCCGAACGACCACACGGCGTCCGAATTGACCGCCAACTCCTACCTCGCCGACAACGACCTCGCCCTCGGCCGCGTCGTGGAGGGCCTGTCGCGCTCCCGTTTCTGGGGCGAGATGGCGATCTTCGTGAACGAGGACGACCCGCAGACCGGCGGCGACCACGTCGACGGCCACCGCTCCTTCTGCTTCGTCATCAGCCCCTGGGCGAAGCGCGGCGCGGTGATCAGCAAGTTCTACAACCAGACCTCGGTCCTGCACACGATGTGCCGCATCCTCGGCCTGCAGCCCCTCAACCAGGTCGTCGCCGCCTCCCCCACCATGGAGGATTGCTTCGCGGAGAAGGCCAACCTCGAGCCATTCCAGCACCTCGTGCCATCCACCCCCCTGAACGAAGCCCGCCCCAAGCCGAAGCCGAAGACCGCGGGCTGGCTCCCCACGCGCACGAGCGACGAACTCATCATCGCCCGCATGGAGAAGATGGACTTCGCGCGCCCGGACCTGATCCACGAGGACACGATGAACCGCGCGACGTGGCTGCAGACACGCCCAGGCGAGCGCTACCCGGCGGAGTGGGCCGGCCCGCACGGCCGCGGCCTCCCGGCCCTCGGCCTGGTGCTGGACCCCGAGCTGGACGATGACGACGACTGAGCCGCCGGGGGCTTAGCCGACCATCTTCAGGCCGCGCATCGAACCGGTCGACGACGCGAACTTGTCGGCCTCCAGGCCCATGCGCTGGAGCATGGAGACGAAGAGGTTCGGGAGCGGGTAGTTGCGCTCGGTGTCGAACACGTGGTGCTCGCCGTGGCGGAAGCCACCGCCCGCGAAGATCGTCGGCAGGTTGGTGGTCACGTGGGTGTTCGCGTTGCCGAGGTTGGAGCCGTACAGGATCATCGTACGGTCCAGCAGGTTGTCGCCGTCCTCCTTCACCGACTTGAGGTCGGTCATCAGCTTCGCGAGCAGCTTCATGTGCCACTCGTCGATCGACTTGAGTTGGGCGAGTTTCTGGGCCGAACGGCCGTGGTGCGAAAGGTTATGGTAGCCGTCGCTCGTGGTGTGCTCGTGGTCGAGTTCGATCGCCGGCGAGTTCACGCTATCCAGCATCAAGGTCACCGTGCGGGACGAGTCGGTCTCGAAGCAGAGGCGGGCCATATCGTACATGAGGCGGACCTTGTCCATGTACTCCTTCGGGCTGGCCGGGTCGAGGGGCGCCGACCGGGTGGCCACGGGGCGGGGTTTGCGCTCCCACTCCTTGGACATCTGCATGCGGCGTTCGAGTTCCCGGACGCTCGTGTAGTACTGGTCGAGGCGGTCGCGGTCCTGAGCTCCGAGCTTGCGGCCCAGGTCGCCGGCTTGGCCGCCGACGGCGTCGAGGATGCTTTTACCGAGATCCAACCGACGCTCCGCGGCGGCGATTTCCTTCGCCGAGCCACCCATGAACATGCGACGGAAGACTTCCGAGGGCTTCTCCTCCGTGGGGATCATGATGCCACCGGCCGTCCAGGAGAGGCTGCGGGAGCCCCGGGCGCAATTGACGCCGAGGGTCATGGACGGGAACCGGGTGAGGTGCCCCACGCGCTCCGCGACAAACTGATCGAGGGAGAGGGTGTTACGGAAACCGCCACTGCTCGGGTGCGGGGCCGCCGTCAGGAAGCAGTTATCGGCCGGGTGACCGCCATCGACATCCGGGTGGGAGACGCCGGAGAAGACCGAGAAGTCACGACGGTGTTCCTGGAGGTGATCGAGGTAGACCGAGGATTTATAATCGGCGCCGGCTCCCTTGGGGAAGAAGTTCTCCGGGACCAGACCGAGGTTATTGCAAATGCCAAGCATACGGCGCGGCTTGCCGCCGGGATTGGCCGAGGCCGCGGGCGCGGCCGCGAAGGCCGGGCTCATCGCGTCCAGCAGCGGCAACGTCAGAAGCACGCCGGCCCCGGCGAGGAAACGGCGGCGGTCGAGCGCGCGGCGGAAGGCGACACGCGGGGCCTGGGCAGGGGTGAAACCGGCGGGGGTGCTCATGGGGACAGGTTACTTATTGAGGAAGAGATCGCTGGTGACAAGCCCGTGGACCAGGCTCCGGACGCCATACCCCCGGGGGGCCGCCGCATCCAGCAGGGCCTCGACCTTAGGCCGGTCGGCGAAACCGACGGGGGCGCCGGTGGCGAAGACCGCAAACTGGCCGACCAGGTTACGGGCGAGCTGCCGCTCATCGCGGAGGACAACTTGCCGAAAATCGCGAATCGCGGCAAATTTACGGCCATCCAGTTCGCCATCGGACTCCACCGGCAAGGCCTGGTGGAACGCGAACTTCTGGCCGTTCTTGCCGATGCCCGCATCCTTGGTCTTGCCATCGATGGCGCGGTAGTTGGTCCGGTAGCCGCCGAAGATGTCGAAGTTCTCGAGGGCGAAGCCGGGCGGGTCGATCTTGGTGTGGCAAGCGGAGCAGGACTCCTGCGTGCGGTGGCGATCAAGCTGCTGGCGGATCGTCGTCGCCCCGCGGATGTCGGGCTCGACGGCCGGCACGCTGGGCGGCGGGGCCGGGGGCTTGCGGCCGAGGAGGCGCTCCATGATCCAGGCGCCGCGGACTACGGGCGAGGTGGTGGTGCCGTTGGCGGTGACCTTGAGCACGCTGGCCTGCGTGAGGAAGCCGCCGCGGACGCTGTCCTTCGGCAAGGAGACCTTGCGGAAAGCGGCGCCCGTGACACCGGGGAGGCCATACAACGTGGCGAGGCGTTCGTTCACGAACACGAAGTCCGAGGCGATGACGTGGCGAGCCGCCAAGTCGCCCCGCAGGAGCTCGGCGAAGAAGGCGCGACTTTCGTCGACGCAAGACTCAGCGAGGTGGTCGTCGAGGTAGTAGTCCGGGTACAGGTTCTCGTCGGGGTTGGTCACGCCGGCCTTACGCAGTTCAAGCCAGTAGTCGAGGAACGCATCGACGAAGCGACGGGACCGCGGGTCATCAAGCAGACGATCCACCTGCGCCTGGAGCACGGCGGGCTGGCGCAACTTACCCTCGGCGGCGAGGCGACGCAGCTCGGTATCGGGGGCGGAGTTCCAGAGGAAGAAACTCAGCCGCTCGGCCAAGGCCGCGTCATCGAGGCGGCCCGGCTTGTCCTGGAGGTAAAGGAAACCCGGCGAACTCAGGACCGCGGTGTAGCCCGCGACCATCGCCTCGGCGAAAGAACTACCGGTCTTGAGTGCGTTTTGGATCACCGGCAGGAAACGCACCTCCTCCGACGGGGTGATGGGGCGACGGTAGGCCTGCTGGACGAAACGACGGAGGAGACGTTCCGCATCCTTGGTCGCGTCCTTCGGGGTGACCTCGACCTTCAGGGGCGTGGCGTCGGTCTTCCGGGCCGGCAGGTCGTCGAAGAGTGCCTGATAGGCGGCCGTGGGCCAGCGGTCGTAGACCGGACCTTCGACCTCGATCCAGCGCATGACCATGCCGGGCTGGCCTTCGGCGGTCGCGAGCGGGTTCTGGAAACGACCGGCGCCGGGACGCGACCGGAAGAAGCGCACCGCGTCGACCTGGAGCGATTCGCCCGCCTCGAGCAGCACGTCGATCTCCGCGACGGTCACCTCAGGGTTGAAGTCAATGTTGGCGACGCGCCGCAGGACGCGCGGGGGCGTGACGGCGTAGACGGTGATCGGCTCGGACCGACGGCCCTTGCTGATGTTGTCGAGGTTAGGGATGAACCAGCGCTTCGCTTCTCCCGGGCCGACCCAGACGGTATGCCCGCAGAGTTTGATGCGGTAGCGACCCGAGACCGGCGCCTTGAAGGCGCTGAACTTGGGCTCGATGGGCTCGTAGGCGCTGGCCACCACACCCACACCCTCGAGGTCGCGTTTCGCCGGATCGGCCTTGCCTGCCGTGGTCGGGGCCTTACCGGCGCGGACCTCGGGCTGGGCGGCGTAGCCCAGCGTCGGGAAAGTGGCACGCTCCGGCGCCTGGTTGAAGACCGAGAACTTCATCGAACCGACGTAGCTGCCCTGATCGCGGGCGTAGAAGCGTCGCGGGGCGGAGGGAAGTTTCTCGGCGGAGCCGACGAGCACTTGGCGCAAGGCATCTTCGGCGGTCGCTAGGTAGCGGGCGAGCTGGACGTGGGAGACGTCGAGGGCCTGCCCGCTCTTGTTGAAGCGATGCGACTCGGAGTCTTCGGGCAGGGACTCCCGGACATCCAGCCACGGCGCGGCCAGCAGGTCGCGCAGGGTATTCTCGAACTCGAAGCGATTCAGGCGACGCTTGACGGTACGCCCCTCGGCGGCGAGGCGGGCGCTCTCGGCGGCGGCGAGCTTGCCGCCGAGGTCGGTCAGGTAGGCCGACTGCGCGGCGACGTCGGGACGCGCCTTCTTCCGGGGAGGCATCTCGCCGGTGGCGATCTGGTCGTGGACCTTGACCCAAGCGGCGAGGTTACGGGGGTCGGTCGGGGCGAACTTCAGCGCCTCGAGGTCGAAATCACCCTTTCGGGTCTGGCTATCGTGGCACTCCAAGCAGTGCTTATCCAGGAACGGCGCGAGCTCCTTCGCGGGTAGGGCGAGGGCGAGTAGTCCAAGGGCGAGGAACCGGGCGAGCATCGGGGAGATATTAAGACAGACGAATGCCCCGTGGGTTGCCAAGTTCGGAGCGTCTACCCCACCCTTGGTCCCAGGGTTTTACCGGGATAAAAGGCCCCAAGCCTCGGCCGTTGCCAAGCCCCACCCTACCCCCTGCCGTCCGGGATGCTCGCCACCATCCGTTCCGGCGCCCTCGTGGGGGTCGAAGCCGTCGCCGTCGAGATCGAGGTCAACACCGGCGAATACGGCGAACTGGAGATCTTCCTGGTCGGCCTGCCCGACACCGCGGTCAAGGAATCCAAGACCCGGGTCATCTCCTCGCTGATCAACACGGGGCTCCGTCCACCCGAGACGGTCACCACCATCAACCTCGCCCCGGGAGACCTCCGCAAGGAAGGCGCGATGTATGACCTGCCGATCGCGGTCGGGCTCGCCGCGTCGACCGGACAGCTCTCGAAGACCCGCCTCCCGCACTACCTCCTCGCCGGTGAACTCGGGCTCAGCGGGCAGGTGCGCCCCATCCGCGGCGGCGTGGCCTTGGCGGCCTACGCCAAGCGCGCGGGCCTCAAGGGGGTCATCCTGCCCCGGGCCGCCGCGCAGGAGGCGGCGCTGATCGACGGGGTCGAGGCCGTGCCGGTCGACACGCTCGATGCGGCGCTGCGGTTCTTGTCCGGCGATCCAGGCTTCGCTCCCTTGCCGACCGTGACGGACCCGTTCGCCTTCGCGGGCTTGGGCGAGCAACCCGACTTCACCGAGGTCAAGGGGCAGCTGGGCGTACGCCGCGCGGTGGAGGTCGCGGCGGCGGGCGGACACAACCTTTTGCTCATCGGCCCACCGGGCTCAGGGAAATCGCTCATCGCGAAGCGCATCCCTTCCATCCTGCCGACGCCGGATAAGGCGGAGTTCCTCGAGATCCTCGCGGTGCATTCGGCCGCGGGCATGAACGTGGCCGACCCGACCCGCGCCTGGTTGCGGCCGTTCCGCTCGCCGCACCACACGATCAGCGATGTGGGGATGATCGGCGGCGGGGCGATGCCGACTCCGGGCGAGGTGTCGCTGGCGCATCGCGGGGTGCTCTTCCTGGACGAGTTGCCGGAGTTTCGCCGCTCGGTGCTCGAAGTGCTTCGCCAGCCGCTCGAGGATGGCAATGTGACGGTTTCCCGGGCGGCCGCGAAGGTGACTCTACCCTCCCGCCTGATGCTCGTGGCGGCGATGAACCCATGCCCGTGCGGCTACCTCGGGGACAGACAGCGTACGTGCCGTTGCGGGCCGACGGTGGTGCAGCGTTACCGCGGACGGATCTCGGGGCCGCTGCTCGACCGCATCGACCTACAGGTGGAGGCGCCGGCCCTGTCGCTCGAGGAACTGCGGGACGGGCGCACGGGCGAGCCTTCCGCCGCGATCCGCGCCCGGGTGGAGGCGGCCCGGGCCTTGCAGCGTCGCCGCTTCGGCGACCGGGCCGGGGGCTGCAACGCCCTCCTCTCCGGCAAGGCCCTGCGGGCCTGCTGCGCCCTGGAGCCCGCGCAAGGCGACCTCCTGCAGGAGGCCATGGAGCGCCTGAAGCTATCGGCCCGGGCCTACGACCGCATCCTGCGCGTGGCCCGGACCATCGCCGACCTGGCCGAGGCCGAGCGAATCGCGACCACCCACCTGCTGGAGGCCATCCATTACCGCTCGCTGGACCGGGGCTGAAAACGCTCGCCCGCCGAGGGGTTTCGCTTCCAATGGGGGCTTCCCCATGAAGACCCGACTCCTCCGCACCGGCGCCGCCTTGCTCGCCGCGACCTTGGCCCTGCCGCTGGCCGCGGCCGACGCCATCAAGGTCCTGATCATCGACGGCCGCAACAACCACGACTGGGTCCGCACGACCGAGTCGTGCAAGGCGACCCTCGAGGCGACCGGCCGCTTCAAGGTCGACGTCTCGACGGCCCCGGCGGCTTTCGCCAAGCCCCAGCCGGCCAAGCCCAAGGCGGGCGACGCCGAAGGCAAGAAGGCCTACGACGCGGCCCTCGCGGCCTGGAAGAAGGAGGAGGCCGACTACAACAAGGCCCACGCCGCGGACTGGAACAAGTGGTCGCCGAAATTCGCCGACTACGCGGTGGTGGTGAACAACTACAACGGTCCGGAATGGGGCGCGGACATGAAGGACGCCTTCACCGACTACGTGCTCAAGGGCGGCGGCCTGGTCAACGTCCACGCGGCCAACAACGCCTTCACGGGCTGGGACAACTTCAACGAGATGATCTGCGTCGGTTGGCGCGGCGCCACCTTCGGGCAGCGCGTGGCGGTCGACGACGCCACCGGCAAGGCCGTCGCGGTCGCCGAGGCGGACGAGAAGATCAAGACCAAGGGCTTCGGCTCCGGCCACGGCTCCAAGCACGCCTTCATCCTCAAGACCCGCGACGCCGCCCACCCGGTGCTGCAGGGCTTCCCGACCGAATGGCTGCACGCCTCCGACGAACTCTACCACCGCATGCGCGGCTCGGCCGACCACATGGACGTCCTCGAGAGCTCCTTCTCGTCCGAGAAGTTCGGCGGGACCGAGATGCACGAGCCAATGGTCTGGTGGGCCAAGTTCGGCGAAGGCCGCGTCGTGACCACCTCGATGGGCCACCTCTGGGCGGGCGACAAGACCTTCGACGCCCTGCATTGCGTGGGGTTCCAGACCGTCCTGGCCCGCTCGACCGAATGGGCCGCCACGGGCAAGGTGACGATCGCCCTCCCGGAAGGCTTCCCGACCAAGGACCAGACGAGCGTGATCGAGCCGTCCAAGGTCGTCTGGAAGAAGTAAGCACCGAAATCGTTTGATTGGCGGGCTTGAAGCCCGGACGGGGCGTGGCAGATTCCTGCCATGCCCCGCTTCTTTTATGCCCTGCTTGCACTGTGCCTCGGCGCCATCGTCCAAGCCGAGACCTACCAAGAGCCGCCCATCAGGACTTTTGAACTGCGCAACGGCGACC
>JBEELT010000016.1:0-24025 GCA_041167995.1 Verrucomicrobiota bacterium
CATGCCGGAGATGCCGGACTCGACCATGAGGTCGACGATGAGCTTCAGCTCGTGGAGGCACTCGAAGTAGGCCATCTCGGGCTGGTAGCCGGCTTCGACGAGGGTCTCGTAGCCCACCTTGACGAGTTCGGAGGCGCCGCCGCAGAGCACGGCCTGTTCGCCGAAGAGGTCGGTCTCGGCTTCTTCCTTGAAGGAGGTCTTGATGACGCCGGCGCGGGTGCCGCCGATGCCCTTGGCCCAGGCGAGGGCGGTCTTGGTGGCCTTGCCGGAGATGTCCTGCTGGACGGCGATGAGGGCGGGGACGCCCTTGCCTTCGACGTACTGGGCGCGGACGACGTGGCCGGGGCCCTTGGGGGCGACCATGGCGATGTCGACGTTCTTGGCGGGCTTGATCAGCTTGTAGTGGATCGAGAGGCCGTGGATGAAGAGGACGGTCTTCCCGCCCTTGCCGAGGTTCGGGGCGATGTCCTTCTCCCAGACGTCGGCCTGCTTCATGTCGGGGATGCCGACGAGCATGACGTCGGCGCGGCGGACGGCTTCGGCGGTCTCGTAGACCTTGAAGCCCTTCTTCTTGGCGGCGGCGGCGGACTTCGACCCCTTGTAGAGGCCGACGATCACGTTGAGGCCGCTGTCGCGAAGGTTCATCGCGTGGGAGTGACCCTGGGAACCGAAGCCGAGGACGGCGAGGGTCTTGTTCTTAAGCACGCCGAGATCGGCGTCCTTGTCGGTGTAGACTTTGGCAGGCATGGTATGGATGGAAAAGGGGAGGGTGGGCTCAGCGGGCCGCGGACTTCTTGCGGCCGCGCGAGAGGGCGACGGCGCCGGTGCGGGCGGTCTCGAGGATGCCGTACGGCTCGATCAGGTCGAGGAAGGCGCGGATTTTGTTCTCGTTGCCGGTGAACTCGATGACGAGGGAGTCGTGGGCGACGTCGACGACCTTGGCGCGGAAGAGGGCGGCGACCTCGATGATCTCGGTGCGGGTCTTCTTGTCGCTCTTCACCTTGCAGAGGATGAGCTCGCGGGCGACGTGGTCGACCTCCTCGCGGGAGAAGTCGTGGACGGTGATGACGTTGATCAGCTTGTCCAGGGCCTTGACGCAGCGGTCGAGGGCGGCGTCGTCGGCGATGACGGTGGCGGTGATGCGGGAGAAGGCCGGGTCGTGGGTCGGGCCGACGTTCAGGGTCTCGATGTTGAAGCCTCGACCGGACAGCATGCCCGCGACGCGCGCCAGGACGCCGAACTTGTTTTCGACAAGGGCGGAGAGGGTGTGCTTCTTCTTCATGGGCGTTGACGGGGTGGACATGGTGGTGAGGGTGGACGGAGAGGGACTCGAACCCACGACTTCCTCGGTGTAAACGAGGTGCTCTAACCAACTGAGCTATCCGTCCAAAGGAAGGTTGGGTATAGGGAAGCCCCCCGCCTTTTGTCCACTATGAAAACCTGCCCACGGGCTTGCTAGCGGGGGCTTTCGACCGCAAACTGCGGGCACATGGACCCCGACCGTCGGCACCGCATCCGCGAAGCCCTGCTCGCCCTGACCCTGCCGGGGGTCGGAAAAGAGGCCCTTTTGGAGTCTATTCGGGTGCTCGATGCGGAAGTGGCGCAGCCGGATTCCGGGCTGCCGGGCGACCTCGATCACTACCTACGCCGCCGCTCCTACGAGAAGGCCTTGGTCTTCCTGGACGGAGGTGCGCCGGGCGCGGGGACCTGTGGGCGCGGCGCATGAGCGGCAACCCCTTTGATAAGTTGGATGGGCAGGGTCTCCCGCCCGGTCCGCCACCCAAGCCCGAACCGGTTAAGTCCAAGCCGAAGCTCGGTAAGATCATCCTGCAGTACGAACGGGCCGGCCGCGGGGGCAAGGAGGTCACGATCCTCAAGGGGCTGTGGCTGGAGTCTCAGGAAATGCGGATGCGCGACGCGCTGCTCCGCGAGATGAAGCGCGCCCTCGGCACCGGCGGCGTCCTCGAAGGCCGCGAGATCGTGCTACAGGGCGACCGCCGGGAGTCCGCCAAGGCTTGGCTCCTCAAGGAAGGTTTCACGACGAACCTCTGAGCGGACGCGCAGAACCCTCTCGACCCGTCCCGCCCGCCGCCTAGCCTGCCGTCGTGTCCGCGTTCCTGCCCGACCTGATCCGCCTCGACGGCGAGTTGAGCCCCCTGCGCCGCGTGCTGGAGCTGCTCCGCGCCGCCGGGGGCCGCCCGTGCTTCGTCGGCGGTTGCGTGCGCGACGCTCTGATGGGCGTGCCCGTCACCGATTTCGACGTCGAGGTCTACGGCCTGGGCACGCGCGCGATCGAGGCCGCCCTGCGCCGCGAGTTCGGGATCGTGACCGTCGGCGCGGCCTTCGGCGTGACCAAGCTCAAGGACCTGCCGGTCGACGTCTCCGTGCCGCGCCGCGAGAACCGCACCGGCGTGAAGCATACGGATTTCGAGGTCCAGTCGGACCCGACGATGACGCCGAAAGACGCCGCCGAGCGGCGCGACTTTACGCTCAACGCGATCCTCTGGGATCCCGCGACCGGCGAGCTCATCGATCCCTGGGGCGGCCGCGCCGACCTCGAGGCCAAGGTGCTGCGGCACGTGTCCGCAAAGTTCGCCGAAGACCCGCTGCGCGTCCTGCGCGCGATGCAGTTCGCCGCCCGTTTCGAGTTCGCCGTGGCCCCGGAGACCGTCGCCCTTTGCGCGACGCTCACGCAGGTCGACCTTCCCCCGGAGCGCCTGATGGAGGAGTGGACGAAGCTGCTGCTACGCGGTCGCCGCCCCTCGCTCGGCCTGCAGTTCCTGCGGGCCTGCGGTTGGACGCGCTTCTACCCGGAGCTGCACGCGATGATCGACGTACCGCAGGATCCGGAGTGGCATCCGGAGGGTTGCGCCTGGACGCACACCTGCCTTTGTCTCGACGCCTTCGCGCAGGAGCGCGTGGGCGCGCGCGATGAGGACTTGGTCGTCGGCCTCGCGGTGCTGCTGCACGATATCGGTAAGGCGACCACGACGAAGAAGGAGCCGCACGACGACCGTTGGCATGCCTACGGCCACGAGGAGGAGAGTCATCGCCTCGCCCCAACTTTTCTGGCGCGCATCACCCGCGAGGCAAAACTGATCGAGGCGGTGCTGCCGCTCGTCCGCTGGCATGCCCAGCCGTATGAACTCTTCAAGGCCAAGGCCGGCGATGCCGCGGTCCGCCGTCTGGCCAACAAGGTGGTCCGCCTCGACCGCCTGATCCGCGTCGATTCGGCCGACCGCAAGGGACGCGGGGCCGCCTGGCGTTCTGAGCCGTCGCCCCAGGGCATCTGGCTGGCCGAACGCGCCGGAGTCCTCCAGCTCAAGGACTCCGCTCCGAAGCGGATCGTCCTCGGCCGACACCTCATCGCGATGGGGCATAAGCCGGCCGGCTGGTTCTCGCAGGTCCTCGACGAGGCCTTCGAGGCCCAGCTCGACGGCGCTTTCGGTGACGAGGCCGGCGGCCTGGTTTGGCTCACGGAACGCATGTCGAAGGGCGTTGTCTGATTCTTATGGCTTCCCGTACCGAAGGCTTGTCTCCCCTGCTCACCGCCGCTCCGGATTGGAGCTCCGTCCTGGCGCACGTCGCGAAGGGCTTCGATTGCGCGACCGGCACAATCCACCGCACCGACCCGGCGACGGGCTTGCTGCGCTTGGTCGCCCATCAAGGTATCCCGCCGCAGGTCCTGCCGATGCTCCTTCCTAAGATCGACGCGATCCCGTTCGGCAAGGGCATCGCCGGCTGCGCCGCGGAGCGCAAGGACGCGGTCCAGCTTTGTAATTTGCAGGAGGATCTCGGTGGCGTTGCCAAGCCCGAAGCGCGCCAGACCAACGTCCAAGGCGCCCTCGCGGTGCCGATCCTCGGAGGGCGGGGTCAGGTGTTGGGCGTCCTTGGTGTCGGCAAGATGGCACCCTATGATTTCACCGAGGCGGAGATCGCCGACCTGAAGGCCTGCGCGGCCTTGATCGCGGGTAAGCTCTGATTCGTCGATAGGGGGTTAGCCCTATTAATTATTGGGCAATCATCACTAGGTTCGTAGGTTCGACAGTGACACTCTGGGTTCGCTGAATGGGCTCATGCGAACACTCCGACATCTCCTCCGGTTACTCTCTAATTCCCTGCGGCCCTGCCTCGCCCTCGCCTGCCTGAGCCCTGCCGCCTTCGGTGTCGTCGCTCGCAACGACATCGAGGTGGTGGAGGTTGCCGGAGGGGTGGTCCAGGTGGACGACCGCGGGGTGACCACGCTCAGCGAGGCGGGCGCCAAGATCCGTCGTAAGGCGAAGGTTCGCGTGGGGGCGGACGGCCGGCTGGTCCTAGCCCTTTCGAATGGCGCCCGCGTCCTCGTCGGCGCCAACTCCCAGTTCGTCGTCCAGGCTTTTGTGGATAGCCCGAGCAAAGGCTCACTCGTTGAGCTCCGTCCGGAGTTCGGCCGTTACACCATCGCTTTGCCTCGGCAGGGCCCCGGGGATGTTTTCGTGGTGCGTTCTTCCGAGGGAGACCAGCACCTCAAAACCCGCGGTCTCTATCAACTGAACATCACGCAGGGCTCCGCCGCTCAACAGTTCGTCTGTCTCGCCGGGGAAGTGCTGTTCACGCCGGTTGCATTAACTTCTGGCCCCGTTCGCGTGAAGACCGGAGAGCAGTTGAGCCTGGCGAGTTCTGGCGAGGCCCTGACGACTTCGATCGAACCCATGAACGCCGCCGGCCGTCGGGCCATCGTCGAGCAGCTGGCTTATGAGCGCGAATTCACGGTCTACCCCTTGGAGCAAAACCCGACGTCGACCGATGTCAGCAAGGCGGCGGGTGGTGGGTCCACCGCCCCGTTGAGCGCCGTGCTTGCCAGCATCGAAGACGTCGTGGAGCGGCAGACCCAGACCAACCCTTCACCTACTGGCGGCTGAGCGCTTGGCCGGTGGGCGAGCCCTTATGCTTGAGCAGGCCGGCGGGTGAGCCTTCGTAGACGAGCTGGCCGCCTTTGGCCCCGCCCTCCGGGCCCAACTCCAGCACCCAGTCCGCCGCCCGGATGACGTCGGGGTGGTGTTCGATCACGACCAGCGTCGCCCCCGCGTCCCGCAGACGACCGAGCAGAGCGAGCAACTTGGCGATGTCGTCCCAGTGCAGCCCCGTCGTCGGCTCATCCAGCACGTAGAGTCTCCCGGTGTGGTCGCGACGGGCCAGTTCGGCGGCGAGTTTGAGTCGTTGGGCCTCGCCGCCGGAGAGCGTGTTGGCTGGCTGCCCAAGTTTCAGGTAGCCGAGGCCGACTTCCTCCAGGGTGCGGAGTTTCTCGGCCAAGCGGGGTTGGGCGCGGAAGAACTCAGCCGCGTCCTTCACCGTCAGTTCGAGCGCCTCTGCGATGCTCAGCCCCTTGAAGCGGACCTCGAGGGTCTCACGGTTGAACCGTCGGCCGGCGCAGCTGGGGCATTCGACGAACGCTTCGCCGAGGAACTGCATATCCAAGGCGACGGAGCCTTCGCCGGCGCAGGTCTCGCAACGTCCCCCGCGCACATTAAAGCTGAATCGACCGGAGGCATAGCCGCGGGCTTTGGCGAGGGGCAGTGAAGACCACAGGTCCCGCAGCAGGTCCATGATGCCCGTGAAGGTCGCCGGGTTGGAGCGCGGGGTCCGCCCGATCGGCTCCTGGTCCACCGCGGTGAAGGCCTGGAGTTGGTCGAGGCCATCGATGCCGGTGTGGCGGCCGGGCACCACCTTCGCCCCATTGATTTTCCGGGCCGCCGCGGCGGATAGGACGTCGATTGCCAGTGTGCTTTTGCCGGATCCGGAGACCCCGCACACCACGGTGAGGTTGCCCAAGGGGAAACGGGCCTCCACTTGCTTGAGGTTATTCTCGGTGGCGCCGCGGACTGTCAGGAATTTCTTTCCGACGGGTTTCGGACGCAGGCACGAGGCCAAGTCCGCCCGGCCAGAGAGGTAGGCGCCCGTGCGCGAGGTCGGGTCGGCTTGGCAGGCGGCCGGCGTCCCGGCGAAGACCACGCGCCCCCCGTCGACTCCGGCCCCCGGCCCCATCTCCAGCAGGTGATCCGCCGCCAGCATCATGTCCCGGTCGTGCTCGACCACCACGACGGTGTTCCCGAGGTCGCGCAACCCGTGGATCGAGCCGATCAGACGAAGGTGGTCGGCCGGGTGCAGGCCGATGCTCGGTTCGTCGAGCACGTAGGTCACCCCGACCAGGCCCAGACCGAGTTGCGTCGCCAGCCGCACGCGCTGGGCTTCGCCGCCCGAGAGGGTCGCGGCCTCGCGCTCCAAGGTCAGGTAGTTAAGGCCAGCTTCATGCAGGAAGGCCAGCCGCTGCTCCAGGCCGCGTCGCGCCTCTTCGATCGGCTGGACCCGCGGGTGCGCGGCCAGTCGGCGGGCAAAGGCGAGGGCCTCCGGGATCGTCAGCCGGAGGAACTCCGCCAGGTCCAGCCCGTCCAGCCGGAGGGAGAGCGCCGTCGGCGAGAGCCGCCGCCCTTGGCAAGTCGCGCAGACCGAGCCCGATTGATACTGAAGCAGACGTTGCCGCAAAGACTCCCCGGTCGTCGTCCGGTAGGCCTGCTCGAGCTCGGGGAACATCCCGACCCACGTGGTCTCGACCGGCTTGCGGCCTTTCGGCGGGGGGAGCAGGAAGACCCTTTTGGCATCACCGTGCAGGAGCAGCCGCCGCGTCGCCTCCGGGAGCTCGCGCCAAGGGGTGCGCAGGTCGAACGGCACCTGCTCTGCCAATGCCCGCAGCACGGCGTTGCGGCGGATCAGCACCTTGCGCGTCCCGAGTTTCCAAGGCTTCACGACGCCCTCCTGGAGGGAGAGCCCGTCGTCCTGGATGGCCAGGCCTTCCTGAAAGCGCATCTGGCGGCCGAGGCCGCCGCAGTCTGGGCAGGCGCCGTCCGGGTGGTTGTGCGACAGGGCCTTGGGCGCGATCGGTTCGTAGGTCGTGCCGCAATGCTCGCAGGCCAGGTGGAGCGAAAGGGCCTGTTCCGTCCAACCGCCCCGCCCGTCGTCGGCCAGCACCAGGGCCCGGTGTCGGCCCTCCTTAAAGGCCAGCTCAAGCGAGTCCGCCAGGCGGCTCCGCTGATCTTCGCCCGCCACGATGCGGTCCACCACCACGTCGAGTTGGCGGGCCTCCCGGCCCGTCAGCAGCCCCGTCGCCTCCTCCAGCGTGGCCACCTGGCCGTCGATACGGAGGCGGGAGAAGCCCCGTCGACCAAGGTCGGCCACGGTTTCGAGCAGGACCGACGGTTTGTCCTTGGCGACCGGGGCGGCGACCATGAGGCGGGTTCCGGCCGGGATCTTCGCCAAGGCGAGGAGATTGTCGTCCAGCGACCGTCGGCGGACGGGGTAGCCGTCCTTGAGGCAGGCGCGCTCGCCCGCCACGATCCAAAGCGGGCGGACGTGGTCGGCAATCTCGGTCAACGTGGCTACCGTGGAACGGGGGTTCGTGTTGCCGCCGGTCCGCTGGGCGATCGCGATGACCGGGGAAAGCCCGCGGATGAAGTCCACGTCGGGCCGGGCCACGGCATCCATCATCCCCCGGGCCTTCGCCGAGAGGGATTCGAGGTATTGCCGGGACCCCTCGGCATGGAGGGTGTCGAACGCTAGGGAGGATTTTCCCGAGCCACTGACCCCGGTAATCACCGTCAACTGATAACGCGGGATGGTCAGTTCCACGTCCTTGAGGTTGTGAGTGCGGGCGCCTTTGATGTGGATGGAAGAGTCCAGGCGCCGAGACTAGCCCTGCGGGTCGCCTGGGAGAAGCCGAATGTGGACGGCGGGGTAGGGTGGGGGCGTTAATAACTCGTCCGGATTCGGCTTTTCCCGCCCGCCGGGAAAAGTCATCTTGTCGGGATGCTGCGCGCATTCCTGATCCTCCTCGCCTGGTGCGTTGCGCCCTTGCGGGCCGACCAGGAGGAGACGCGCATCCTGATCCTCGGCGACAACCTGGCCTACATCGGCGGTTGGACCGTCTACGTCGAATCGGCCATCCGTGCGCAGAAGGGCCTGGCGCGTGCGGTGATCGTCAACGCCGCGTTGCCCGGTGAGACCGCGAGCGGACTCAGCGAGGCCGGTCATGCCGGCGGCGCTTTTCCCCGGCCCGACGTGCACGAGCGTCTGGCGCGCGCGCTCGAGCTCTTCAAACCGACCCTCGTGCTCGCCTGCTACGGCGGTAACGACGGTCTCTACCTGCCGGCCGACCCGGACCGCACGCGCGCGTTCCGTGAAGGTCAGCTGCGCCTGCACGCGGCCTGCGTCCGCGCAGGCGCGAAAGTCGTGCACCTGACGCCGCCTTTGTTCGGCGCGGATCTGCCGAAGGTGCCGGTCTACGACGGCGTGTTGGATAGCTACGCGCAATGGTTGGTGGCGCAGCGTCCCGCGGGATGGTGGGTCGTCGACGCACGACCAGCCCTGCGCGAGGCCATCGTGGCCGCGAAACAGGCCGACCCGCGATTCGTGTTCGCGAAGGACAATCTGAATCCTGGACCGGAAGGTCATCTGCTGATGGCCACGGCGATCTGGACGCAACTGGCTCCCTTGATGCGTTGGAAGGTCGACGTCGCGATGGCGGAGCCTGCGAAATGGCGTCTCCTCCAACAGAGCGCCAACCTGTTGCGCGACGCTTGGCTCGCCAAGATCGGCCATAAGCGTCCGGGAGTGCCGGCGGGCGTGCCCTTGCCTCAGGCCGAGGCGCGTTCGGTGGCCCTTTTGAAGGAATTTCTGAAATAAACGGCCGGGACCGGGTGTTTTGGGGAGGGGTGGCCTATTGCCCAAGTAACACCCTGCCGCCACGAAACCGTAACAATCGCATGGGATGATGTCGGCGTAATCTTCCCATGAACACCGCACTCCGCTCCCTCGCCCTCCTCTCCCTCACTGCGACTGCCGTCACCGTGCAGGCCGCCGACGCGGTCGTCGTCGACCCGAAGCTCCCGGCTTACGCCGTGGCTTCCGGCGTCTCCGGCAACCTCAACTCGGTCGGCTCCGACACGCTCAACAACCTGATGACCTTCTGGAGCGAAGGCTTCAAGGCCGCCTACCCCAACGTGAAGATCCAGGTCGAAGGTAAGGGTTCGGGCACCGCTCCGGTCGCCCTCGCTTCCGGTGTCGCGCAGGTCGGCCCGATGAGCCGCGAGATGAAGTCCACCGAGATCGCCGCCTTCGCCGCCAAGTTCGGCCACAAGCCGACCCGCATCGCCGTCGCCATCGACGCCCTCGCCGTCTTCGTCCACAAGGATAACCCGGTCGCGGGCCTCTCGCTCACCCAGGTCGACGGCATCTTCTCCTCCACCCGCAAGCGCGGTGGTCAGGACGTCCTCACCTGGGGTGCCCTCGACCAGAAGGGTGCCCTCGCCGGTAAGACCATCTCCTCCTTCGGCCGCAACTCCGCCTCCGGCACCTACGGCTACTTCAAGGAAGTCGCCCTGAAGAACGGCGACTTTAAGGACACCATCAAGGAGCAGCCCGGCTCGTCCTCCGTCGTCCAGGGCATCGCCGCCGACGTCGGCGCGATCGGCTACTCTGGCATCGGCTACGCCACCTCCGGCGTCCGGGCCCTGCCCCTCGCCGCCGCTGGCGCCTCGTTCGTCGAGCCGAACTACGCCAACTGTCTCAACGGCTCCTACCCGCTGTCCCGCTACCTGTACGTCTACGTGAACAAGGCGCCCGCCCGCCCGATGGACAAGCTCACCAGCGAGTTCATCACCTTCGTGCTCTCGAAGCAGGGCCAGGAAATCGTACTCAAGGACGGCTACTTCCCGCTGCCGGCCGACGTCGCCGACGAAGGCCGCGCCTCGCTGAAGTTCTACAGCGCCGAATAAGCTTGGTCTCGAAATCGCATCGTCGCCGCCACGCCCTCCGGGGTCGGCCTATCAAGCGCGACGGTGCGGTCTCGGGTCCTCCCGGGCGGGGATAACCCCGCCTTTCCCTTTGCCGGAAACCCTGACACCCGATCGTAACCCGATGGCGACATCCGACGAAATGCCCGCGCCTGCGCCGGAGTCGCGCTTCACGGTCAGTCCGCTGACCTTGGCCGCCGATCGTTGGATGGGACGCCTCATCCGCATCGGCGGCGTCGGCGTGGTCGTCGCGGTGCTCGGCATGCTGGGCTTCCTGATCTTCCAGGTCTTCCCGCTTTTCGTTGGGGCCAAGGTCTCGCCGGAGTCGGCGCTCACCGTCCCGGCGGAGGCGGTCGCTTTCGGCGAAGACGAGTATGGTGAGTTTCCCTTCGTCGTTCGCCGGGACGGCCGCATCCTCTTCCAGCGGGCCAAGGACGGGACGAAGTTGCTCGAGTGGACACCCGCGCTCGGCGATCGGCGCGTGACGGCGGTCCGGAGCTACCCGCGCACAGGCTTGGTCTTCCTGGGGCTTTCGGATGGCACGGTTCAAGAGGTCCGCGTGGTCTATCGTTCGACCTTCGACGACGCCGGTAAGCGCACCGTCGAGCCCGTCGTGACGCCCCTCGAGCCGGTCGCCATCGGTCGCGCCGGCTTGCCGTGCGTCGATGTCTGGGATGCGAAAGGTCCGCAGTCCCGCCTCTTGCTGGTTCGGCAGGAGGATGGCGGGAAGCCGCTGCTGACCGCCGTTCGCCTGACCGAGCGCAAGGGCTTGGGCGGCAAGGGTAAGGTCACCGTCTCCGCACCGTTCGTCGTGGCGGCCGACGCCGCCTCGGTCGACCAAGTCCTGCTCCCTTCCACCGCGGAGTCGCTCCTCGTCATCGGTAAATCCGGTGAGGTCCGCGCCTACGCCGACGACGGCGCGGCCTTCACCTTCCTCCAGTCCTTCACGCCCTTCAAGGGCGCGGCCGATCCGGCCGTGGCCGCCGCCGGCCTGATCTTCGGCAACGTCTCGGTGGTCGTCGTCGACCGCGCCGGCGCTCAGCAGGTCTGGTCGATGTACCCGCAGCTCCAGCCCGACGGCAAGAGTCTGCGGCGCTGGGGTAAGATCCACGACGGTGAGCCGCTGGCCGGTGCCGGCCAAGGCATCTACGCCGCCGTCGGCAACAAATGCTACCTCGCCGCCGCGGCTGGCCGGCTCCAGCTGATTAATATGACGACCGGCACGGTCCGCTGGGAGGGTCCGGCCCCCGCCGCGCCGCTTCGGCAGGTGGCCTTCGCGGGCGGCTATGACCGCATCACGGCGCTCACCGCCGATGGCCAGCTCCATCGCTGGGCGATTGTCGACCATCACCCGGAATCCTCGTGGCGGACCTTCTTCGGTAAGATCTGGTACGAAGGAGCCTCCGGCCCGGCCTACGCGTGGCAGTCCAGCGCAGGCTCCGATGAGTTTGAGCCAAAGTATTCGCTCGTCCCCTTGTTCTACGGCACGGTCAAGGGCACGTTCTACGCGCTGTTCTTCGCCCTGCCGATCGCCCTCACCGCCGCGGTCTACGTCTCGCAGTTCCTTCGTCCTGAGTATCGCCAGGTGGTCAAGCCGGTCATGGAGGTCATGGCCTCGCTGCCTTCGGTCGTCCTAGGCTTCCTCGCCGGTCTCTGGTTGGCGCCGCTCGTCGATCCCCGGCTGGTCTCGCTCTTCTGCGCCATCGGCATCCTTGCGCCCGCGGCGATTTCAGCCGGCTTTCTCTGGTCCGTGCTGCCCCAGCCAGTCCGCCGGCAGGTCAAGCCGGGCATGGAGTTCCTCTGGTTGCTCCCGTTCCTCGCCCTGTGCGCCTGGGCGGCTTGGCAGGCCGGCCCCGCGATCGAGTCCCTCTTCTTCACGGTGAAGGATACCGCGACGGGTCTTCCCATCGCCGACTTCCGGGAGTGGTGGCGGCAGACGACGGGCGCGACGTATGACTCGCGCAACTCTCTCGTGGTCGGCTTCGTGATGGGCTTCGCGGTCATCCCGATTGTGTTCACCATCGCGGAGGACGCGCTCTCCAACGTCCCGGACTCCCTCGTGTCGGGCTCCTTGGCGCTCGGCGCCAGCCGCTGGCAGACCGTCTGGAGCGTGGTGGTGCCCACCGCGGTGTCGGGCATCGTCTCGGCGGTGATGATCGGCTTCGGCCGCGCCATCGGCGAGACGATGATTGTCGTGATGGCCACCGGCAACACGGCGGTCATGGACTTAAACCCCTTCAGCGGCATGCGGACGCTGTCGGCCAACATCGCCGTCGAGCTGCCCGAGGCGGCCGCCGGACACACCCATTACCGCGCCCTCTTCCTCGGCGCGTGCTGCCTTTTCCTCCTCACCTTCGTGCTCAACACCGTCGCGGAAATCCTCCGCCAGCGCCTGCGGGAGCGCTATAAAGTCGTCTGACCATGGCCGACCCTTCCGACAGCAGCACTCCCCGCGGCGAAGCCTGGGTCTGGTTCAGCGGCCTGGGCCTAATCGTCGGCCTCGGCATGGTCATTGGCCTGCTCGCGCTCGTTCTCATGAATGGCGCCACGGTTTTCTGGGCTCCGCCCGTACCCGTTGCGCAGGTCGATGACGGTCGCGTCCTCATCGGCCAGCTCGCCCAGCGGCGGATTCGCGCGGGTTCTCCCGCCGACCAGCCGAAGTACGAGCGCCAGTACCAGGTCGGCCTCCGTGAACTGAACGGCAATTCCTACCTCTGGATCGACGAAGCCAAAATCAAGTCCGAGAGCTTCCCGGCCGACGTCCTCGGTCTGGAGCGCGTCGAGAACGGCCCGGCCTTCGTCCGTCCGCAGTCGCTGCGTAAGTCCGACGGCAAGGTCGTCGCGATTGCGGAGCCGGCCTTCCAGGGTGCTTTCCAGGCCGAGGTCGCCGCGGCTTCCGCCGTCCGCGAGAAACTGGTCGAGATCACCCGCCACCGCATCGGTGACGTGAACGCCGCCATGGACCAAGCCCGCGTGGGCCTGCGCCGGGCCGAGGATCTCAAGCTGGCCAACGAGGTCGCCGCCCGGAAGGCCGAAATCGCGGTCCTCGAGGAGCGCTACGCCTTGCTGCAGGCCGAGGCCGCCAAGGTCACGGCGGGCGGAGCGGTGGCCCAGCTCGTCGCCCAGGATGCCGCCGGCCGCGAGGTTGTCGTGCCGCTCACTCAGGTCATCCGTGCTTGGTTCCCCAACCGCCTCGATACCTGGGGCCGCGTGAAACTCTACGGCTCCCGCCTCGCCGAGTTCATCTTCGACGAGCCGCGCGAGGCCAATACCGAGGGCGGCCTGATGCCGGCAATCTTCGGCACGCTTGTGATGACGGTCTTCATGAGCCTGCTGGTCACGCCTTTCGGCGTCATCACCGCCATTTATCTTCGCGAATACGCGCAGCAGGGCGCCGTCCTCCGCATCGTGCGCATCAGCGTCAACAACCTCGCCGGCGTCCCCTCCATCGTCTTCGGCGTCTTCGGGCTCGGCTTCTTCGTCTACGTCCTCGGTGGCACGATTGACCAGCTCTTCTTCGCCGATCAACTCAAGTATAACAACAACACGCCCGTCTTCGGAACGGGCGGCCTGCTCTGGTGCTCGCTGACCCTGGCCTTGATGACCCTCCCCGTGGTCATCGTCGCGACCGAGGAAGCCCTGGCGGCCGTCCCACGCGGCATGCGCGAGGCCTCCTTGGCCACCGGCGCCTCCAAGTGGCAGACCATCCGCGACATCCTCCTGCCCGCCTCGGCCCCCGGTATCCTGACCGGCGTGATCCTCGCCATGGCCCGTGGTGCGGGGGAGGTCGCCCCCCTCATGCTCGTCGGGGTCGTCAAGCTGGCCCCGTCCCTCCCGTTCGACGGGTCCTTCCCGTTCCTGCACATGGATCGCAAGTTCATGCACCTGGGTTTCCACGTGTATGACCTCGGTTTCCAGTCCCCGGATTCCGACGCCGCCCGTCCGATGGTCTTCGCCACGACCCTCCTGCTGATCATCCTCGTGGTCTGCCTGAACCTCGGCGCGATCTGGATTCGCAACCGCCTCCGCGCCCGCTTCAAGGGAGCCTCCTTCTGACGATTTCTTCATGCCCTCGCTCATGACCCCGCCTTCCACCTCCCGCATCCAAGTCCGCCCCGCCGCCGAACGCGAGGGCCGCAAGGATTACATCAGTATCCGCGACTACGGCTTCTGGTACGGCCAGAAGAAGGCCCTCGAGGCCATCTCGCTCGATATCCCCGAGCGCCAAGTCGTCGCCTTCATCGGCCCCTCCGGTTGCGGTAAGTCCACCCTCCTGCGCAACCTGAACCGCATGAACGACCTCGTGGACGGCATCCGCCATGAGGGCGACATCACCATCAACGGCCGTTCGATCTACGACCCGGGCCTGGAGGTCATCTCCCTGCGCCGGCGCGTTGGCATGGTCTTCCAGAAGTCCAACCCCTTCCCCAAGTCGATCTTCGAGAACGTCGTCTACGCCCTCCGCGTCGTCGGCGTCCGCGACCGGGCCCTGCTCGAGGAGGCCTGCGAGACCTCGCTCCGCAAGGCCGCCCTTTGGGATGAGGTCAAGGACCGGCTCGACGACAGCGCCTTGGGCCTGTCCGGCGGCCAGATGCAGCGTCTATGCATCGCCCGCGCCATCGCCAACCGCCCGGAGATCCTGCTGATGGACGAGCCCTGCTCGGCCCTGGACCCCATCGCCACGGGCAAGATCGAGGAGCTGATCCACGAGCTCAAGGAGCAGTTCACCATCGTGATCGTGACCCACTCGATGCAGCAGGCCGCCCGCGTCTCGGACCGCACCGCGTTCTTCTACCTCGGCAAGCAGATTGAGTACGACACCACCGAGAAGATCTTCATGAACCCCTCCCAGGCGCAGACCGAGGCCTACATTTCGGGCCGCTTCGGCTGATTTCTAAAACCAAAAGACCATGCAACGTTTCTTCCACGACGAACTCCGCCAGCTCCGGGACGACCTCATCCTGATGGGCGAGCGTTCGCTCGACATGACCCGCCTCGTGCTCCGCGCCGTCGAGAACGGCGACGACTCCCTGGCCCTCCAGGTCCGCGGCATGGACGACCGCGTCGACGAGCTCGAGAAGCGCGTCGACCGCGAAATCATGCGCTACCTGACGCTCTTCGGTCCGATGGGCAGCGATGTCCGCCTCCTCCTCGCCGCCCGCGACATCGGCCATGACCTCGAGCGCATCGCCGACGAGGCCTCGGTCATCGCCAAGCGCGCCATGGTCATCTCCGAACGCGGGCCGCTGAAGGACCTCCTGCACGTCCCGGCCGAGGGCATCATCGCCTGCGAGGTCCTGCGGCTGGCGATCGACAGCTTCATCGAGGGCGACATCGCGAAGGCCCGGCTGGTCCTCCAGCGGGACGCCGAGATCGACGCCCTGAACCGCCGAAACTACGAGGAACTCTTCGGGAAGTCGGGGGACGCGGCCAAGGTCTCGGCCTCGCACGTAGAACTCATCTTCATCTCCAAGGCCCTGGAGCGCATCGGTGACCACTCGAAGAACATCGCCGAGCAGGTCATCTTCCTTCTCTCCGGGGAGGACGTCCGCCACGCCCGCTGAGCGACTCTTAAGCCTATTATAAAACGGCCGGGGCGGCCCGGGTTACGCTGGACGCCGGGACGATTTGTGGTAAGGTGCGGGCCGTCATGCCCGCCGGTCTCGGTTGCCTCCTCCTGCTCCTGCGCCTCTTCTCGTTGCCGCTGAGCATCCTGCTGGCCCGGAAGCTCGGCCTGGTCACATTCGACGACCCCTTGTACACCCTTTGGATCGCCCTGCTGCTCGGCGTGGTGAACGTCCTCGTCCGTCCGTTCGTGATGGTCTTCCTACTCTTCCTGTCGGCGCCCTTCCTCCTGGTGCTCCGGCTTCCCCAGCGGGCGACCCAGGCCTTGGTCACCTTCGGCCTCATGTACGTCACCAACGTCCTCATGCTCCAGTTGGTTTGCCGGGGCCTCATGGCCGGGGTGCAGGTCCCCTCTCCCTGGCTCGCTCCCTTAGTGATTTCCATCGGTTCCTGGTTCATCGCCTTTTCGGCGACCGCGCAGAAGGTCCCGCCGGCCGGAGGGCAGGGTGGCCCGCGCGGTCCGAAGCCGGTCGACGACGCCATCGACGTCTGAGTCGCCTGCCGACCTGTCGGCCACCGGCGGTTACGCTCGGTTTCGCACCTTTTCCTTGCCTCCCGCAGGGCTTCCCCTTGCTTTTGGGCCTTCTCCGCCATGTCGAATCCCGCTCTCTCCTCCTGGGCCCGCAACGTCGCCCCTTCACCGACCCTCGCCGTCGATGCGAAGGCGAAGGCCCTCAAGGCCGCCGGCAAGGACGTCGTCGGCTTCGGCGTGGGCGAGCCCGACTTTGACACCCCGCAGTTCGTGAAGGATGCCTGCGCCAAGGCCTTGGCCGACGGCCAGACGAAGTACGCCCCGACCCCGGGCATCCCGGCCCTCCGCAAGGCCATCGCCGAGGACTACACCCGCCGCGGCTTTACCGGCATCGCCGACGCCAACGTCGTCGTGTCCCCGGGCGGCAAGATGTCCTGCTACCTCGCCATCCTCGCTACGATCAGCGCCGGCGACGAGGTCATCATCCCGGCCCCGTATTGGGTGAGCTACCCCGAGATGGTTAAGCTCGCCGGCGGCACGCCCGTCGTCGTCAACGCCGAGGACGTCACCGGCTTCAAGATCACCCCGGCCCAGCTGAGCGCCGCGCTGACCCCCAAGACGCGCATGGTCATCATCAATAGCCCGTCCAACCCGACCGGCGCCGTCTACTCCCGTGCCGAACTCGAGGCCCTCGTGGCCATCTGCGTGAAGGCCAACGTCTGGATCATGTCCGACGAAATCTACGAGAACCTCGTCTATGACGGCCAGACCACCTGCAGCCCGGCGACCTTCTCGCCGGAGGCCGCCCGCCTGACCATCACCGTCTCCGGTTACGCCAAGAGCTACTCCATGACCGGCTGGCGCCTCGGCACTTTGGTCGCCTCCGACAAGCCCCTCGCCGCCGCCGTGGCCGACCTCCAGAGCCAGATCTCGTCCAACGCCACCACCTTCGCCCAGTTCGGCGCCTTGGCCGTCCACCAGCATCCCGACAAGGCCAAGGCCTCCCTCGCCGAGATGGGCGCGGTCTTCGATAAGCGCCGCCTCAACCTGCTCGCCGGCCTCAACGCCATCCCCGGGCTGACCTGCTACCGTTCGCAGGGCGCCTTCTACCTCTTCCCGAACATTAAGTCCTTCGGCCTGACCTCGACCCAGTTCGCCGACCGCCTCCTCGAGGAAGAACTGATGGCCGTCGTCCCCGGTTCCGCGTTCGGCTCCGAAGGTTATATCCGCCTGAGCTACGCGACCTCCGACCAGGTCATCGCCCAAGGCCTCGAGCGCCTCGCGCGCTTCTGCGCCAAGCTGAAGAAGTAACTTCAGCGAGGGGGCACGTGGGCCCTTGAACATGCAGGACGGCCATCGGCCGTCCTGCTTCATTTTAGGGGGTTGTTTCGCTCTGGTGCGGAGGGGCGGCGCGGGTTAACGTCAGATCATGTCCGACCCAGGCATGCCCCGTGTGGAGACATCGTTTCAACTGAATGAGGCGAGGGTGCATCTGGAAGGCATGCTGAGAGAGGTCCGTGCCCGTTGGGTTGACGAAGATGAGGATGTTTCGATCGCGATCGGGCTTGGCCATGTCTTCGAGCACTTGAACTGCGCTTGGCATTACCGTGCCAAGTCGGTGGAGCAGGTATCCGTAGAATCCCAGGATGATTTTGAGGCTCAGTGCAGCCTGGTGCCGCGGTTGGTCCCGGGCTTGCGCTTGCTTGAGGGCCCGGATGCCGAGGGTCAAGGGGCGGAGGAGACGCCCCCGCCGGTGCGATGGTGGTTCCGCCCGTGGACCTGGTGGGCGCGGCCTCCGGGTAATCCCGTGATGATCGCGGAATTGGAGAAAGCACGGCTCGTGGTGACCAATCTCCGGACGCAGGTTGGATTGGCCGATTTCGACGATCGCGTACTCGCCGCCGGCTTGGCGGAACTCTACGGACACCTCAATCTAGCCTGGCATTGGCGTCGAAAGTCCGCCGTGCACGTGGCATCATTGGCGACATCGACCCGTGCGAACCTGGCCAATTCCATTCCTCGGACCATCGGTACCTTGGACTTTCGCCTGGCGGAGATTAAGCCCGGAGAGGCTTGACGGTGGCCTTTACCTTAGTGCCGATGGTATTCACGGCCTCCCTGAGGTCATAGGACAGCTGGGCCCTCAGCCAGTAGCCTGGCTCAAGCCCGAGGTAGGCGCAGAGGTGCAGGTCGGTTTCGGCGGTGATGCCCCGTCGTTCCTTGAGGATTTCGTTCATGCGCTGATGGGGTAGCCGGGCGCCCTTGGCTAGGCGATAGGCCGTGATCCCCAGCGGGGTCAGGAATTCCTCGCGGAGCAGTTCGCCCGGGTGGACGTTGAGGTGCTTCTTCTTCATGATACGTTGAAACGATGAGAAGCCTGCTAGGGAGGAACGATAAAATCATGCATGGATAGCATTCATCTTTCGCTCTATTTTACCCTATTCACCGAAAGGTGCAGTACTGTTTGGGATACGACCGTACCTTGCCCTGTTTGAATGGATGTTACTCGGGCACCACGCGGTGCTGCCCCTACCTCACGTCAGGCCGGCTCGACCAGGATGCACGCCATCCCCGCCGCGTCGGCGGCTTCCTTGCCGCGCGGGCTGTCCTCGAGGACGACGCAGTCGGCCGGGTCCACGCCGATGCGCGCGGCGGCGGCGAGGAAGAGGTCCGGGTGCGGCTTGGAGCGCGCCGCGTCCTCGGCCGTGATGATGGCGTCGAAGAGGTGCGCGATGTCGATCCGGTTGAGCGTCGTGTGCACGTGGGCCTTGCGGCCGGCGGAGGCGACGGCGGTCTTGTGGCCGAGCCCGCGGACGTGGTGGACGATGTTCACGACCTCGGGGCGGGCGGTCACGTCCTTCTCGAGGTGCTCCTCCAGGAAGGCATGCCCGTCGGCGAGCAGCCGGTCGACGTCGAGGTCGAAGCCGTACTCGGCCTTGAGGCGCTTGCACGTGTCGACCGCGGACATCCCGCCCATCGAGCAGAAGAGCGGCCAAGGGAAGTCGAACGGTCGGCCGAGCTGCTGGCTGATGATGTGGGTCCAGCTGCGGTGGTGGATCCACATCGACGCGGCCAGGGTGCCGTCGCAGTCGAAGATCCAGCCGCGCCGCGAAAGCAGGGCGGGGTCGAAGGGATGCATGCGGGACATGGCGATCAGCGCATGCCGGGGAAACCGCCGCCGGGGAAGCCGCCGCGGCCGCCGCCCATCTGGCCCATGCGGCGCATCAGCTCCTTGCCCTTGCCGCCCTTCATCATGCGCATCATCTCGCGCATCTGGGAGAACTGCTTGATCAGCGCGTTGACGTCGCTGACCTGGGTGCCCGAGCCCTTGGCGATGCGCAGGCGGCGGGAGCCGTTCAGGATGTCGGGGTTGCGGCGTTCCTTGCGGGTCATGGAGAGCACGATGGCCTCGGTCTTCCCGAGCATCTTCTCCTCCTTGGCGCCGACCTGCACGTTGCCCATGCCCGGCATCATCTTCATGATGTCGCCGAGGGGCCCCATCTTCTTCATCTGCTGCATCTGCGCGAGGAAGTCCTCGAGGTCGAAGTCCGCCTTGCGCATCTTCTCGGCCAGGCGTTCGGCCTCCTTCTGGTCGACGACCTCCTGGGCCTTTTCGACCAGCGAGACGACGTCGCCCATGCCCAGGATGCGCTGGGCCATGCGGTCGGGGTGGAACGTGTCGAAGTCGCCGGACTTCTCGCCCGTGCCCATGTAGCGGATCGGCACGCCGGTGACGGACTTCATCGACAGGGCCGCGCCGCCGCGGGCATCGCCGTCGAGCTTGGTCAGGATGATGCCGGTGAGCGGCGTGGATTCGTGGAACTTGCTGGCCACGTCGACGGCCTGCTGGCCGAGGGCGGCGTCGGCGACGAGGAAGACCTCGTGCGGCTGGAAGGCGTCGCGCACCCGGCGGACTTCCTCCATGAGGTCGCCGTCGACCTGCAGGCGGCCGGCGGTGTCGACGATGACGAGGTCCGCGGCGGCGGCCTCGGCTTCCTTGACGAGGTGGCCGACCATGGCGGCCACGTCGGTGGCGGCGCGGTCCGCCCGGAAGTCGAAGCCTTCGTTCTTCGCCAGGGTCTCGAGCTGGTCGATCGCCGCAGGGCGGCGCAAGTCGGCCGCGACGAGGGAGGGCTTGCGGAGGCCTTCCTTCTTCACGAGGTGCTTGGCGAGCTTGGCGGCGCTGGTGGTCTTGCCGGAGCCCTGGAGGCCGACGAGCAGGACGCGCAGCGGGCGGCGCGGGTCGATCGGGCGTTCACCCTCGCCGAGGAGCTTGGTGAGCTCGTCGGAGACGACCTTGACGGCCATCTGGCCGGGATTGACGGACTCGACCACGGCCGTGCCGAGGCAGGCGACCTTGACCCGCTCGGTGAAGTCCTTGGCGACCTTGAAATTGACGTCCGCGGACATCAGGGCCGAGCGCACCTCGACGAGGGCGGGGGCGATGTTGTCCTCGGTCAGTTTCGACAGGCCGCGGAGGTCGCGGAGGGCTTTGGTGAGTTTCTCGGTGAGGTTGGCGAACACGGGAAGGGAAGGAGAACGAAGGCGGGCCCGAAAGGCAAGAGGGACAGGGCAGGGCGGGGCCGGCGGGCGCGTCCGGGCGGCGGAAAACCGCGTACCACGGGGCCGCTTTTGCTGCTTCGGCGGTCTTGCCCCCGCCGCGGGCGGGACTATCCTGCCTCGACCCCACCCCATGCGTCTCTCCCGCCTTTTACCCCTGTTCTGCGCTCTCTCGGCTTTTGCCGCGGATCGCTTGGTGCTCCCGCTCTGGAAGGGCGATGCCCCCGAGGGGGATGGCAAATTCTCCTCCTCCGCCAAGGCGCGGCTCACCCTGCACCTGGCTGAAAAGCCCAACGGTGCGGCGGTGGTCATCTGTCCCGGGGGCGGCTACGGTGGTCTGGTGGTCGGCGGTGAGGGCCACGGCATCGCCCAGTGGCTCAACCGCAGCGGCATCACCGGCCTGGTCCTCGAGTATCGATTGCCCGCTGGCCGGCCCTTCGTTCCGTTGCTGGACGCGCAGGAGGCGATCAAGACCGCGCGCGTCCGCGCCGCCGAATGGGAGATCGACCCCAAGAAGGTCGGCATCATCGGCTTCTCCGCCGGTGGCCACCTTGCCGCGACCGCGGCGACGCATTTCACTCCGGAGACCCGGCCGGATTTCGCGATCCTGGTCTACCCGGTCGTGACCATGAGCGTGGGTACGCATGGCGGCTCGAAGAAGAACCTGCTCGGGCCGAGCCCGACCGAGGAGCTGGCCAACCTCTTCTCGAACGAGAAGCAGGTGACGAAGGATACGCCGCCTACTTTCCTCGCCCACGCCTTGGACGACAAGCCGGTCCCGATCGAGAACAGTCGCCTCTTCCATCAGGCCTGCCAGGCCAAGGGCGTGCCCTCGAAACTGCTGGAGCTGCCGAACGGCGGCCATGGCCTGAATGGCTACAAGGGCCCTTCCTGGGATGCCTGGCAGCAGCAGTCGCTCGAGTGGCTGCGCGAACGGAAATTCATCCCGTAGACACGCAACCAAAACCTCCCCGCGTTGACTCACTGACCACCCCCATGCGATTCCCCCTCCTTTTCGGCGCCGGTTGCGCGTCCCTCCTATCGGCCGTGGCCGCCGACGCCCCCAAGGCCGGCGCCCCGCCCGCTGAGCCGACCTACCTGACGCCGGAGACCGCCGGCCCCGATTTCCTCCTGCAGGGTGAGTACGGCGGCGACAAGCTCGGGGCCGACGTCATCGCGCTCGGCAAGGACACCTTCCGCCTGGTGCTGCACAAGGGCGGCCTACCCGGTGCCGGTTGGGATGGCTCCGCTAAGACCGAGGTCGAAGGTAAGCGCAACGGCGACGGCGTGAGCTTCGCCGGCGCGATCAAGGCCGAGCTCAAGGATGGTACCCTCTCCGGCCAGACCGCCGACGGCGAAGGCTTCGTGCTCAAGCGCGTCGTGCGCCATAGCCCGACCGAAGGGGCCCAGCCCCCGTCCGGGGCGGTCATCCTATTCGACGGCTCCAACGCCGACGCGTGGAACGGCGGCCACCTGGATGAGCGTAAGCTGCTCGCCGCGGGCACGACTTCCAAGCAGGCCTTCCAGGACTTCACGCTGCACCTCGAGTTCCTCCTCCCGTTCAAGCCCCTGGGTCGTGGCCAGGGCCGCGCCAACAGCGGGGTCTATGTGCAGAACCGCTACGAGGTGCAGGTGCTCGACAGCTTCGGCCTCAAGGGCGTCGACAACGAGTGCGGCGGGGTCTACAAGAACAGCGCCCCGAAGGTGAACCTGTGCTACCCGCCGCTGCAGTGGCAGACCTATGACATGGAATTCACGGCGGCGAAGTTCGACGCGGCCGGCAAGAAGACCGCCAACGCCGTCCTCACGGTGAAGCACAATGGCGTGGTCGTGCAGGATCGTCTCGAGCTCAAGGGCGCGACCCCGGGCGGTGGCTTCAAGGCCGAGGTGCCCGCGCCCGGCCCCTTCCAGCTCCAGGGTCACGGCAACCCGGTCTTCTACCGCAACATCTGGGTGGTCGAGCGGAAGTAGGGCGCCGCGCCGGCCGACAAAAAAGCCCCGCATCGCGGGGCTTTTTGTGGGCCGGTCGCCCGACGCTTACTTGGCGTCGAGGTCGGTGACGGTCAGGTTCTTGATCCAGCAGGGGTCGCCGTGCTCCGTGATCATCAGCTTGCCCTTGCCCGGCGCAAACCCGACCTTCTTGGCGAACTTGCTCTTGGCGAGAGCGGCCTTCCAGACGTCGGACTTGGTGTCGACCGCGGCGCAGGCCTTGCCGTTGAGGAAGTGCTCGATCTTGCCGTCCTTCACGACGACGCGGCTGTGGTTCCATTCGCCGATCGGCTTGAGGGCCTTGTCCTTGGCGGAGTCGATGAGGTCGTAGACGCTGCCGGAATTGTGCGAGCCGCCGCGCTTGCCGTCGGGGTGCTTGTCGTCGTCGATCATCTGGTACTCGATGCCGAGCCATTCGCCCTTGCCCTTCGCGTCCTTGAGGTTGGCGACCCAGTACTTGATGCCGTTGTTGCCGGCGTCGGCGAGCTTCCAGTCCCACTCGAGCTCGAAGTTCGCGTACTCCTTCTTGGAGACGAGAAAGCCGGTGCCCTTGCCGGGGGTGAGGTGGATGACGCCGCCCTCCTCGGTGGTCCAGCCCGCGCCGGGCTTGCCGCCGTTGGCGTCGGTGAAATCTTCGAGGGCGAGCTTCTCGGGGGCGGCCGCGAGGAGGCTGCCGGAGGCCAGGAGGGAGAGCAGGAGGGCTTTCATGGGGAGGTGGCCACTGTGGGCCGAATCCGCCGCCGTTTAAAGCCTGTTTTCGGCCGTTTAGCGGCCCAACTTCACGCGTTTCCCGTCATAGCATAGCCGGACCGTGGGGAAAGTCCGGCGGAGCTTCGCCGTATAAGTCTCGTAGTCGATCTGGTACGTCATGTGCGTGATGAGCGCGCGCTTGGCCCGCAGGGCGACCGCCGCCGCGCAGGCCTCGTCGATCGACAGGTGCGTCGGGTGGAAGTTCGGGCGCAGTCCGTCGATCACGGCCAGGTCCACGTCGGCCCCGAGCGCCAAGGCTTCCGGGGTGACCTCCTTGCAGTCGGTGTAGTAGGCGAAGCGCGCGCCGGTCGAGGGTTCCTCGAAGACCAGCCCGAGCGTCGATTCGTTGCCGTGCGGCAGGATGGTCGACCGGACGATGCCGCCGCCCGGCAGGATCAGCTCGCTCGGCATCAGGTCGACGTCGAGGGCGACGTACCCGGAGGCGGCGGGCGCGCCGATGGCGTAGGGGAAGATGGCCTCAATCCGCCGCTTGCCGATGGGCGTCGTGAACACCGGGATGGCCGCGCCGCCTTGGTTGGTGCAGAACTGCCGGAGATCGTCCATCCCGAGGATGTGGTCGGCGTGCCCGTGGGTGAGGATGAAGGTCCCGACGTCGCGGATGCCGTTCTTGAGGCACTGCAGGCGGAACTCCGGGGCGGCGTCGACCTGCACGTGGTGACCTTCGATGACGACGTGCACGCTGGTGCGCGTCCGCCAGTTGCGGCGGTTGCGCAGGTCCAGCCCGGGGTTGTCATGGGCGACCAAGGGGACCCCTTGGGACGTGCCGCAGCCCATGATGATGATT
>JBEELT010000017.1:0-22945 GCA_041167995.1 Verrucomicrobiota bacterium
ACGCGCGAGGCCCTCGCCGCCGGTCGCCCGTCGAGCATCCTGAAGTTCGCCGGCTCCATCGAACAGGTCACCACGCACCACCTCTTCCAGGCGATGGCCGAGGGCGACGCGCTCGCCCAGGGCATCTGGGCCGAGTCCATCAACTACCTCGGCCGCGGTCTCGGCGCGGTGATCAACACCTTCAACCCGGACATCATCGTGGTCGGCGGCGGCGTGACCGCCGCGGGCGACGCGCTGTTCGTCCCGATGCGGGCGAAGGCCTTCGCCTACGCCTTCCCGCGCCTCGGCGCCGTCTGCGCGATCGTCCCCGCCGCGCTCGGCGGCAACGTCGGGGTCGTCGGCGCCGCGGCTTGCGCCTTCGAGGCCGCCCAAGCCCACGCATGATCACCCTCCTCGCCTCCGCGCTGCTGGTCGCGGCCATCCCGCCGGATCTCGGCGCCTACGCGGAGGCGGGTTATGACTTCGGGGGCGAGCTGCCCAAGGCGCCGCCGCCCAAGGCTTCCGTCGTCGATTTCGGGGCGAAGCCCAACGATAAGGTCGACGATACCGAGGCGTTCGAAAAAGCCTTGGAGAAAGGCGGCGTCATCGCCATCCCCGCCGGCGACTACCTCCTCTCCCGTCGGCTCCATGTCCGTCAGGCAGGCACCGTCCTGCTGGGCGCGGGTGCGGCCAAGACCCGCCTACGCTTCACGAAATCGCTTGAGGAACTCGAGCCGAGCCCGACCAAGAACACCGGCGGGTCGGCGACGACCCAGTGGTCTTGGGGCGGCGGGCTGCTGACCTTCCACGGCACTGGCCGTAACGGCAAAGCCCAAGCCCTCGCCCCGGCCAAGCGCGGCGACGTCAAGCTGACGCTGCGCGAGGTCGGCGACTTCAAGGCCGGCCAGGAAGTCGTCCTCACCTTGCAGGGGGGCGATGACAAACTGGTGCGCTACCTTTACGCCGGCGACCCGGGCAAGGCCTCCAAACTGAAGCCCCCGGCGCGCGTCGAGTTGGCCGCCCGCCTCGCTTCCGTCGACGGCCTCACCGTCACCCTGAGCGCGCCTCTCCTGGTCGACCTGCCGGACGAATTCGCCCCGACCATCGCCGACGCGGGAGCGCGCGACGACTACGGCCTGCGCGGGGTGGGCTTCGTCCTGGTGACCAAGGCCTACCCGGGTCACTTCAAGGAAGAGGGCTGGAATCCGTTGGAGTTCCACGACGTGCACCACGGTTGGATGGAGGACCTGCTCTTCAATGGCGTGGACAGCGGTCCTTATGTCTCCGGATCCCACGTGACCGTGCGGCGCGTCGTGCTCGACGCCGGTCGACCGGTCGGCCCCGGCGGCTTCATCGGCCACCACGGCATCACGTTCGCCGGCCAGGCGCATCGCCTGGAGGAGTTCGAGATCAAGGCGCGCTTCCATCACGACGTGAGCTTCAGCCCGTGGACGAACGGCAATGTCGTCCGCGCCGGCGGCGGCGTCGACCTGACGCTCGACTTCCACAAGCAAGGCCCCTTCGCCAACCTCATCACCAACGTGGTCTCCGCGAACGGCGCGAACTTCTTCGCCTGCGGCGGGGGCGATGATCTTGGCCTCGACGCGGGCGCCTGGAACATCTTCTGGAACCTCAAGGGACGGAAAGGCGTCGGCTTCCCGTCGGCGGAATTCTGCCCGGCGGCGACCACGTTCGTGGGCGTCGACATGCGGGCCCCGCGCGGGTCGCCGCTCAAGGTGCTGCCGCTGAAGTCGGGCGAGCCGGCCGACCTCTGGCTGGCGCTACGCGCCAAGCCGGCCGCGCGCTGATGCGCGTCAGCGTCGTCATTCCCGCGTTCAACGAGGAGAAGCTCCTCCCCGCGACGCTGGTCGCCGTCGGTGCCGCGGCCGAGGCCTTCCGGGCTCGCGGCTGGTCCTGGGAGTGCGTGGTCTGCGACAACAACTCCACGGACCGGACGGCTGAGCTAGCGCGCACGGCCGGTGCCACGGTCGTCTTCGAGCCGGTCAACCAGATCAGCCGCGCCCGCGACGCCGGGGCGCGCGTCGCCACCGGCGACTGGCTCGTCTTCATCGACGCCGACTCGCTCCCCTCCCGGGAATTATTCGCGGACATCGCCGAGCGCATCGCGGCTGGCCGGCATCTCGGCGGCGGGAGCACGGTCGAGCTCGAGCCGGGCACGCCGCGCTCCGCCCGCTTCGTCTGCGGGCTCTGGAATCTCTGGAGCCGACTCGCCGGCTGGGCCGCGGGCTCATGCGTCTGGGTCGAAGCGGCCGCCTTCCGCACGGTGGGTGGTTTTGGCACCGAATACTACGCAGGTGAAGAGGTTTTCCTTAGCCGCCGGCTCAAGTCTCTGGCCCGTCGCTCCGGCCGCCGCTTCGTGATCCTCGCCGACCATTCGTTGCGGACGTCTTCGCGTAAGCTGAAGCTCTACACGCTCACGGAGGCGGGCCGGTTCTTCTGCCGCATGCTCTTCACCGCTGGGCGCGCGGCGAAGCGGCCGGAGAACTGCGAGCTCTGGTACGACGGACGGCGCTGAGCCTCAGAGTCGGCGCTTCTTACCGGCCGGGATCGGGAAGACGGTCAAGCGGTCGGAGCGCACCTCGACGGCGTCGCGGTGGCGCAGGCGGCGTGCCTCGGCCGGGCTGACGATCTCATAGTGCCGCGCCGCCGTGATGCGGTCGGCGATTTCCCAGCAATCCGTCGGGAGGTTCACCCAGCGGGCGGTCGGCACGGTCCGCAGGTCGAAAGGCCGCGAGTAGCTGCGCAGGGTCTTGCGCGGCCCTTTCGCGTACTCGTGGAAGTAGGACATCGCGAGTTCGCGTACGCTCCGGTAGACTGGGTCGCGCCAGCGCAGGCAGATGTAGTTCGTCTTCGAGATGGCGCCCCATTTGCCGTCGACCCGGAACGGCGCGATGACATGGTCCATGTCCTGGTGGGCGCTGAAGTCCAGCAGCAGGGGCTGGTGGCCTTGCAGCCAGAGCGCGAACGCCGCGACCATCGCCCCCTCGATGCAGTGCGCACGCCCGGCCGCCAAGGTGGACTGCACCGAGCGCGCCGTATCGCCGTCCGGCTCGAAGTTCTGGGGCAGCTCGACGAGGAAGTCCTGGATCGCCTGCGGCGTGCGCAGCCGCGCCAGTGTCCGGGCGTACGTCAGCGCGAGGCCCCGTTGGCGGGCGAGTCGGAGGCGTTGCGGGTAGGACATGGCCGGCGTCCCGACAGACTGGGCGCGGCGCCCCGTCGGCTCAAGGAGCGAGTGCGCCCGGGATTTCGGGTTGTCCCGTCGGAGGGTTTCTTCAACCTCCGGCCTTGTTCATGCCACTCTTCGACTTCACCTGCGCCGACGGCAGTCGGTCCTGCGAGCGGTTCCCCGGCGCCAACTGATCATGGACGCGCAACTACTCGACCAACTCCGCTGGGGCGCCCTCAGTCTGCTCCTGCTGGTCATCTCGATCGGCCTGCACGAGTTCGGCCATGCCTGGGTGGCCGACCTGCGCGGCGACCTGCTGCCGCGCGCCCAAGGTCGCGTCACCCTGAACCCGCTGGCGCATGCCGACCTGCTCGGCACCTGGGTGCTACCAGGCATCATGATCTTCCTGCCGATCCTCCTAGGGCGCCCGCTGCCGTTCGGGCTTCTGGGGTGGGGCAAACCCGTCCAGATCTCACTGGCCAATCCCCGGACCCGGCGGATGGACGACATCCTGATCACCCTAGCCGGCCCCGCCATGAACGTGGTCCTGCTGCTCGTCTTCGCCCTCATCGGGCAGATTGCCGGGCTCGTGCCGGGCGCGGCCGCCGGCCATGATTTCACCCGGTTCCTGCTGACGGGCATCGTCATGAACGCCGGTTTGGCGGCCTTCAACCTGATCCCGCTCCCCCCGCTCGACGGGTCGCGGGTCTTCTACCGTCTGGGTATCTACAGCACGGAGGTCTTCGGCTTCCTGTCCCAGTGGTCCTTCTTCATCCTGATCATCTTCATCAACACCGACTTCTTCTACGAGGTCGTCCGGTGGTTGATGACCCCCTTCCTGAGTCTGGCCCAGCTGATCTGGTCGGCCTTGGGCTGACCGGCGGCCACCTTCGTCTTGCCTATTTTCGGCCTCCGCCCGAAAGTCGCCCCATGCAGACCCTCGGCGAACGCCTCCAAGAAGCCCGGCAGCGACTGGGCGTGACTCTCCGCGAAGCCGCGGAGTTCACCAAGATCCGCACCGACTACCTCCAGGCGATGGAGGCCAACCAGTTCGAGTCGATCCCGCTGGCCGACGTCTACAAGCGCGGCTTCGTCAAGGTCTACGCGAAGTACCTCCGCCTCGACGACGAGAAGGCCGGGGCCGATTTCAACACGCACCACTCCGCCAAGGCCGCGCGTCGTCCGCTCGATGCCGCCGGCGAGGAAGAGCCCGCCTTCCAGCCGGTCGCCGGTAGCCTCGCGGTCAACCGCGACACCTTGATCTACGTGGTGGGAGGCGTCGCGTTGGCGGGCCTGCTGATCTGGGCGTTTTTTCGCTGACCGGTTCGCCCCCTCCGCAGGCGGACCGGACGGAACCAGCCAAGGCCGTGAAGCCCCAAGGTCGCCTGCATCAGGTCGGCATCCGGGCGTTGCAAGCGAGCGTGAGTTATCGCCTGTGGGAATTGGACACGCATGAGGAGCGGGCCGGCGGCCTGCTGCAGGCCCGGGATCCCGAGGTGCGCGTGATGGTCCGCGGGGAGTTCGTGCTCGAGTCCAACGCCATCGAGAACCTCAGCGTGCGCATCGACGGCGTGCCCTTCGGTATCCCGCCCGACACGTTCGGGCGCACGCCGGTGAAGTTCCCCGACCCGACTACCGTCCCGCCCGCCGCGCCCGCGAAGCCGGCCGCGGCCAAGCGGAGCCGCTAGGCCCGCGGGGGTTGACCCCGCCGCTTTCCCGCCCTAGTCCTTCCGTCGTCTTGTCCTTCCGCCCCGACCATCGCGTCCTCGTGCTCAACCGTCTCTGGCAGCCGGTGAACATCGTGGGGTTGTTGCGCGCGATGAGCCTGCTGTTCCGGGGGCGCGCGGCCGCCGTGCACGCCGACGACGGCCACCACCGCCTCTTCAGCGCCGCGGAGTGGGTCGATTTCTCCACGCGCGAACCGCCGCCGGCCGCCGAGTCGGTGCGCTCCCCGTGCATCGTCCTGCGCGTCCCGCGGGTGCTGCTGCTCAATAGTTACGACCGGGTGCCGCGCCGGGAGATCCGTTTCAGCCGCCGCAACGTCTACCTGCGCGACGCCCATACCTGCCAGTATTGCGGGCGCGTCTTCCGCGAGGAGGAGCTCAACCTCGACCATGTCGTGCCGCGCGATGTCGGCGGCAAGACCAACTGGGAGAACATCGTGACCGCCTGCGTGCGCTGCAATTCCCGCAAGGCCAACCGTCTGCCGGAGCCCGCGGGCATGACCTTGTGCCGCGCCCCGGCCCGGCCGAAGTGGCGCCTCGTCGTCGCCTCCTCCCTCTCGTCCGATGAGCTCGCGGTCTGGAAGGAGTTCCTCGAGGTCACGCCCGCGGGTCAGTTGCCTTGGCGCAACTGAGCGGAACGTCCTTGGTGCGGGTAACCAGATTCGAACTGGTGTCACCACTTTGGAAGAGTGGGGTCCTACCACTGAACGATACCCGCGGGACCAAGGACGGCCACTATTCCCGGCCCCCGGGGGCGGGTCAAGCCTCCCGAAGGGAGGGACATCCTGGAGCGGGTAACCAGACTCGAACTGGTGTCACCACTATGGGAAAGTGGGGTCCTACCACTGAACGATACCCGCGGGCCAGGACCGCCGACTATGCGGCCGCCGCGGCCTTGGTCAAGCGGGCTCCTTATGGATGACGCTGAAGGAACCGTTGGTCTCGAGCACGACGTCCTTGGCTTGTTCGATATTGGGGCATCCGCCCGCGCGGAGGGCGGCCATCAGCTCGTGGTGGGTGATGCGCTCCCGTTGCAGGATTTTTTCCAGGACGACCCCGTCGCGCACGAGGAAGACCGGTCGGCCGACCAGCGCCCATTGCGCCCAGCGGAAGCGGCGGGAGAGCAGCAGCATGATCCAGTTCAGCCCGATCAACGTACCGGCGAGGAAGAGCCCACCGCCGAGGCTGTTGTCGCCCCCGTTCATCGCGTTCTGCACGGTGTTGCTCAGGATCAGCAGCAGGATGAAATCGAACGGCGTCATCATGCCCGTCTGGCGCCGACCCGTCAGCCGGATGAGTCCGAGCAGGAAACCGTAGACGATGAGGCCGCGCACGAGGAGCTCCCACCACGGCAGGACGGGCACGAGCATGGTGGCCAGGTCGAAGTCTGGGCGGGCGGCGGCGAGCATGCCACGGAGGTTGGCCCAAAAAGGCGCGCTGGCCATGCCGTTTGCGCTTCACCGCCCGCCTTCCTTCGTCATCGTGCTTCGCATGGCCCGCACCAAGACCTCCGCCCGCAAGACCTCGACCGCGACCGATGTCCTGCTGATGGCGACCCCGACCAAGAATGCCGACCTGCGGTGGTTCTCGGGTTTCCACGCTTCGGACCCCTTCCCGGCCTTCAGCATCGGCGGCCGGAAGGTCGGCCTGCTCCCGCTTCTCGAGGTCGGCCGCGCCAAGCAGGAGTCGGCCCTCGACGAGGTGCTCAACCTCACCGAGATCATCAACGACCTTCGTAAGACCAACCCGACCGCGGGCGTCCCCGACGCCATCGTCTTCGCGGCGGTGCAGCGCGGCGTGCATCGTTTCCGCATCCCCGCGGATTTCCCCGCCGGCCTCTTCGTCCGCCTCGGTGAGCTCGGCCTCGAGCTGACGCCGGTCACCGGCGCGCTCTTCCCCCACCGCTGGGTCAAGTCCAAGGCCGAACTGGCGGGCATCCGTGCCGGCAATCGCGCCGCCTGCGCCGGCTTTAAGGCCGTGGAGAAGGCCCTCGCCGAGTCTATGCCGGATAAGAAGGGCAAACTTTTCTGGAAGGGAGCGGTCCTCACCGCGGAGGTCCTCCAAGACGAGGTGCAGGCCGCGGTCATCCGCGCCGGCGGGCTTTGCGATACCGGCCTGATCTGCGCGCCGGGCGACCAGGCGGTCGACTGCCATTGCCAGGGCTCCGGCCCCCTCTTCGCCGGCCAGCTCCTCGTGCTCGACATCTTCCCGCGCGACCGCGCATCGTGGAACTACGGCGACATGACTCGCACGTACCTCAAGGGTAAGGCCACGCCCGAGCAGCGCCGGATGGTCACCGCCGTCAAGGAAGCCCACGGCCGCATCATCAAGGCGCTGCGGGCCGGCAAGACCGGAGCGGAAATCCATCGGATCCCCGTCGATTATTTCCAGTCCCTCGGCTACCATACCGGCCCAGTCAAGGGCACGTACGTCGGCTTCTTCCACGGTTCCGGGCACGGCCTGGGTTACGATATCCACGAGGAGCCCTACCTCTCGTTGCGCAACCCCGCGCCGCTGCTGGCCGGTAACGCCATCACCGTCGAGCCGGGCCTTTATTATCCCGGCATCGGCGGTTGCCGCTTCGAGGACTGCGTCGTGATCACCGCCCAGGGGTGCGAACTGCTCTCGAAGCATCCCTACCGCTGGGAGATCGCCTGAGCATGGCGACGGGCCGGGGCAGGGCGGGGACCCACACGACGTTGACCGACGCCGCTCGTCCCGTCGCCGAAGCCTTGGAGCGTCATGGCCGCGTCTCCCGCGGCGTTATCACCGCCGGCCTGGGCGCGCGCACCTTCTCGATCAAGGTCGTGCCGATCACGGGTGGGCTCCGCGTCACGGTGGTCTCGAAGGGCTCCCGCCAGGACCTCCGCGTCTACGGACTGACCATCGAGCGCGTGCGCGCGATCCTCAGCGGTCCGGATTTCTCCCACTATCTGTTGAATCTCCCGAAGTGAGCGCCGCCCCCGAGATCCTCGCCGAGACGGCCGTCGCCGATTGGACGGCGACCGGCGAGGGCTGGACGCACTTCCCTTATTGCGCCGCCTATGCGGCGCCGACCTTGCCGGCCCGCTGGTCGTCCATCCTGTCGGGCCGATACCATGCGGTCCTGGAAAGCGGCCGCACGGGCAGCCTCACGATCGTCGTCCCGCACGCGCCCCGCGCCCTGGCCTTCCACCCGGGCGGCCGGGTCGTCGTCTCCAATGAAGCGGGCGCCCACGAGGAGCCGACCGAACGCCCCCTGGCGTTCCTGCGTCGTTGGGCCCGCGAGGTGCGCGCCCCGCGTCTCCCGGGCTGGCCCGCGTTCCAAGGCGGCTTCATCGCCGTGCTCGCGTATGAGCTCGCGACGCAGTTCGAGCCGGTGGCCGCGGCCCCCGCGGACCCGGAGGTGCCGCTCCTCACCTTGCTCGACGCGTCCGAGGCCCTGGTGCATGACGCCGCGACCGGGCGTCTGACCGTCGTCGTCCTCGCGGGCGGCGGCGCATCAGCGCACCGCGCGGCGCGCGCGCGGGCGCAAGCCCTCGCCGCGGATTGGTTCCGCGCGGTGGCGACCCCGTCCCCGCCTGCCGGCGCCGCGCCCGCCGCGGCCGCGGTCCCATGGCGCGCGTCCCTCGACGAGCCCGCGTTCGTGCGAGCCGTGACCCGCGCGCAGGCTTACATCGCCGCGGGCGATACCTACCAGGTCAACCTCTCGACGCGGCTCGAAGTCCCGGCGGTCGATCCGCTCGCGGCCTACGAGGCCATGCGCGCCGGCAACCCGTCGCCCTATATGGGGTTCGCGCGGCTGCCGGGGGCCGCGCTCGCGTGCGGCTCGCCCGAGCTGCTCGTCTCGGTCGAGGCGGGACGCGTCGCTTCCCGGCCGATTGCGGGCACGCGTCCGCGCGGCGCGGACGAGGCGGCGGATCTCGCCTGGGCGCGGGAACTCGCGGGCGATACCAAGGAGCGCGCGGAGCACCTCATGCTCGTCGATCTCCTGCGCAACGACGTCGGCCGTGTCTCGGCACCGGGCACCGTGCGCGTCCCCGAGTTCATGGCGGTCGAGCGCTACTCGCATGTGATGCACCTCGTCTCGCAGGTCGAGGGCGACCTCGCCGCCGGCGCCACGCCGGCCGACGTCATCCGCGCACTCTTCCCCGGCGGCACGATCACCGGCGCCCCCAAGGTGCGGACCATGCAGGTCATCGCGGAGCTCGAGCCGGTCGCGCGCGCCTTCTACACCGGCTCGTTCGGTTGGATCGGCGCCTCCGGCGACCTCTGCCTCAACATCATCATCCGCTCCCTATGGACCGCCGAGGGCCGCGCCTTCGTCCAGGCCGGCGCCGGCGTGGTCGCGGATTCCGACCCGCGCCGGGAGCACGCCGAGTCCTGGCGCAAGGCGCAGGCCCCGCTCCTCGCCGCCGCGCGCGCGGCCCTTCCATGAGCCGGGTCTGCCGCAACGGCGTCCTCGCCGCGGGCGACGCCACGCCGGGCAGTTTCCCGGCGGGCGCGGCTTTCTTCGAGACGCTCGCCCTCCGTGCCGGCCTAGTCGAATGCCTCGACGACCATCTCGCGCGCCTCCGCACCGGCCTGGACCGCGCGGGGCTCGCGGCCGGGCCGCTCGCCGCCGGCGACCTGGCCGCCTGGCGGGCGGCACTACGGCTCCTGGGCGGGCGCGAGGGCGTGCTGCGCCTCGTCGTCGGCCCGGGCTTCGAGGAACTCGGCCTGCGCGCCCTGCTTCCGTCGCCCGCCGTCTTCGGTCTGCGTTCGCTCCGCACCGTGCGCGACGCCCCGGAATGGCTCCCGCGTCCGAAATCCGCGCCATGGGCGAACTCGCTGGCGGCCTCGATCGAGCTGCGTTCGCTGGGCGAAGGCGCCGGCGTCGAAGGCGTGCAGTTCGACGCGCGCGGCTACGTCAGCGAAGCCTCCCGTTCGAGCTTGGCCTGGGTCGAGGACGGGGTGTTGAGCGTCCCGGCAGCCTCCACGGGCCGCCTGCCGGGCACGGCGCTCGGCCAGCTGCTCCGCTGCGCCGGCCTGCCTGTGCGCGAGGTCGAGGCGGGCGTGCCGCTCCGCGCCGATGCCATCCTCGTGCTACGTTCGACGTTGCCGGGCGGCGGCGCCGCGGTGTCGCGCTGGGACGACGCCGCCGGCCGGCCGCTGTGGTCCGGCGATCCCGCCGCCGCGCGGCCCCTGCTGACTGCGCTGGCCGCCTGGCGGGCTCAGCGTTGCGTGAGCCTGCCGTAGAGGGGCAGGGCGCTCGCGAGGATGAAGAGCGCGAGGAAGGCGACGCTGAGTAACGCGGAGAGGCTGACGGTGACGAGCAGCTGGGCCAGGCCGCGGGCGGCTTCGGTTTCCGGCAACCGGAAGGCGCGGTAGGCGATCCCCGTCGTCACCAGGCCGAGCCCGAAGAGGGTGAGGAGCGCCGCGGTGAAATGATTGAAGAAGAAGTTGGTCAGCGCCGAGATCGCCCCGGGCTCGCTGGCGATCAGCGTGAGTAGCACCGGCTGGGCCCGGAAGGCGATCGCTCCCGCGGCGGCGGGCAAGGCGGCGGTCAGGAAGACGGCCAGCGCCGAGGCCAGCTTCTGTTCGCGGGGGGTCATGCGCCGAGTGTCCCCCAGCTTTCGCGGGCGGTCAACGCCGGGATTCTCCCTCGCCAACGGGGCCAAACCGCCCTAGGTCTAGGCTTCGCATGGACCATTGGATTCTCTGGCCCGTCTTCGTCCTCCTCAACGGGTCGGCCGCCGCCATCTCCCTCGTTTCCGGCACCGTCGTCGCCCTCTCCCATGCGGAATTGGAGGATCTGCGCCGCCGTGACGCGAAGGCGGCCGTCTCGCTGGAGCGCAGCCGCGGCGACCAAGGCAACACCCTGGCCGCCTTCGAGGTCCTGATCGCCGCCTTTGTCGGGATGAGCGCCCTGCTGGGCGGCATCCTCGTCGGAGGCCGCTTCCTGCCAGATGCCCTCGCGGGCGGGGCGCAGCTCGCGGTCGCCGCCCTCGCGATCGTGGCCGTCTCATTCTTCATGGCGTGGCTCACGGTCATGCTGCCCCGTAAGGTCGGTATCCATTTCCGCGTCGTCCTCGCCCCGCGGATCGCCCCCGCGCTGTCGCTCGTCCGCGGCGCGGCCTCGATCCTCCGGAGCTTCGGCAAGCTGCATGACTCGCTGGCCCCGCCCGCCGAGTTCGGCGTCGACCAGGCCGACGCCGACATCGGGAGCCTCGCGCGCGCCGCCGCCCGCGAGGGTAAGATCACGCAGGCCGAGAGCAATCTCGTCGCCAACGCCGTCCGCCTCGATGATATCCCGGTCTCCCAGGTCCTGACCCCCCGCCCGGTCGTCACCGCGTTAGATGCGGACCTCACGATCGCCGACGTGCTCCGCCTCTACCCGAACGTCCCGCACGGCCGGCTGCCGGTCTGGGAGAAAAACCCCGACCGTATCGTCGGCCTCGTCCGCCGCCGCGACCTCCTCAAGGCCGCGGGCGAGGACCGCCATGCCACCAAGGTCCGCGAGCTCATGGGCAAGGCGCACATCGTGCCCGAGAACGCGAACCTCTCGGACGCCCTCCACGACCTCGTCCGGAACCATCATCAGCTCGCGGTCGTGGTCGACGAGTTCGGCGCCTTCGCCGGCGTCATCACCCTCGAGGACATCTTCGAGTCCCTGCTCGGCGTCGAGATCTACGAGAAGGACGACCCGCACCCCGACATGCGCGAGCTCGCCCGCCAGCGCGGTCATCGCCTCGGGCGCAAGGGCGCCGGCGAAGCGCCGGCGAAGCCCGCGCCATGATCGGCGGCGTGCTCGGCGCCTGGGTCCACGACCTTGACCCGGTTGCGATCCATTTCCCCGCCAGCTGGGGTCTACGCGGCGTCCATTGGTACGGTCTCGCGTACGCGGCCGGCTTCCTCGCCGCGGCCTGGTTGCTCGGCCGATGGCGCCGCCAAGGCCTGGCGCCCGCCCGCCACGCCGCCGACGAATCCACCCTGGTCACGGCGGTGATGGTCGGCGTCCTCGCCGGCGGTCGTCTCGGCCATGTGCTCCTCTATGCGCGCGACGAGTTTGCCGCCGACCCGCTGATGGTCTTCCAGGTCTGGAAAGGCGGCATGGCCAGCCACGGCGGTTTCCTCGGCGTGGTGCTAGCCGGTCTCTGGTACGCGCGCACCCGCGGCGTCCCATTCCTCGCCGTCGGCGACCTGCTCTGCGCGCTGGCGCCGGCCGGGATCCTCTTCGGACGCCTCGCCAATTTCGTGAACGCCGAGCTGGTCGGCCGGACGACCGACGTCCCGTGGGCGGTGATCTTTCCGCCCGAGGGTCCCTCGCCGCGCCACCCGTCGCAGCTCTATGAAGCCTTCGGCGAAGGCCTGCTGCCGCTGGTCTGGGTGCTGGTGCGTTACCCGCGCCGCCTCCCGCTGGGCCGGCTCGCCGGCGAATTCCTGCTCCTCTATGCCGTCGCGCGGATCGCCTGCGAGGCGTTCCGCGAAGCCGAGGACGGCTACATCCTCGGGCTGACCGCCGGCCAGTTCTGGACGTTGCCGCTGGCGGCCACTGGGCTCTGGCTGATCTGGCGCGCCCGGCGGACGGCTGAATGATGTTGCCCGTGCGCGGGGACGGTGGGAGAAGCGGGGCGCGCCATGACGACCGTCCCGCTCCTTGACCTCGGCCCGCAGAACCGGGCCCTCGAACCGCAGTTCGAGGCCGTCTTCCGGGAGGTGCTCCGCTCGAACCAATTCATCATGGGGCCGCGGCTCGAGGCCTTCGAGAAGGACTGCGCCGCCTTCCTCGGCGTGAAGCACGCGCTCGGCGTCTCCTCCGGCACCGACGCCTTGCTGCTCGCGCTGATGGCCCTGGATATCGGGGAGGGCGACGAGGTCCTGCTCCCGGCCTTCACCTTCTTCGCCACCGCCGGCTCGGTCGCCCGCCTCGGCGCCACCCCGGTCTGGGTCGACGTCGACCCGCATCACTTCAATATCGACCTCGCGGACGCCGCCCGGAAGGTCTCACCCCGCACCCGCGCGATCATGCCGGTGCATCTCTTCGGCCAGTCCCTTGACCTCGACGCGCTCCAGGCCTTCGCCGCCGCGCACAAACTCCGCGTCGTCGAGGATGCCGCGCAGTCCATGGGCGCCCGCTGGAAAGGCCGCGCCACGATGTCCGTCGGCGATCTCGGCGCCACGAGTTTCTTCCCCTCCAAGAACCTCGGCGGCATGGGCGACTCGGGCCTGGTCACGACCCAGGACGACGCGCTCGCCGAGCGCGCCCGCATCCTGCGCGTCCACGGGATGCAGCCCAAGTACTACCACCGCGAGGTGGGCGCGAATTTCCGCATGGACCCGCTGCAGGCGGCGCTCCTGCATCTCAAGCTGCCGCAGCTCCCCGGCTACAACTGCGCGCGCGCGGGCAACGCCCTCTTCTACCACGGCGCGCTCAAGGGCTTGCCCGGTATCGCCGAGAACCGCGCCGGCGCCGATCGGGCCGCCCAGATCCTCCTGCCCGTCGACTTCTCCGGCCAAGGAATCTGGAACCAGTTCACGCTCCGTGTCACCGGTGGCCGGCGCGACGCCCTCAAGGCTTTCCTCACGGAGCGTAAGATCGGCTGCGAGATCTACTACCCGATCCCGCTGCACCGCCAGGAGTGCTTCGTCTCCCGGGGTTATCCCGGCGCCGACAGCGTCAAGGTCTCGGAGCAGCTCTCCGCCGAGGTGCTCAGCATCCCGATCTTTCCCGAGCTCACGGGCGAGCAGCGGCAGTGGGTCGCCGATTCAATCGCGGATTTCGCGAAGGCCTGACGGATGCAGCGCCAAAGGCCCCAAGGGACAGGGACAGGGCTTTAGGTCGCCTAGCGGAAATAGCCTGGAGGGCGAGAACCAGCGATTTATCTATCGCCGCGACAGGTATGTGAACCGAAAGCGACGGAACTATTTCCTGACCCTGACCCTGACCCTTTTGTTCAAAAAAACCGGATCGTCTTCACCTTCATCTTCTCATGCTCGGCGTCGGTGCACGGCGCGTCCGTCGGCACCGTGGGGGCGACGTCGTTCGTCTGCACGAGGCCCTTCGCCAGCAGGTACTGCTCGACCTCGGCGCCCGAGACGTCGGCCAGCATCTCGCCGTCGATTTCTACGCAGGGCGAGAGGCGCTGCCCGGTGCGCTCCACCATCTCGGCGTAGTTCGCCGGGACGTTGATGATGTCCACGTCCTCGTAGGCGAGCGCGTACTTCTTCATGATGGCGCGGACGCCGTTGCTCCAGCCGCAGCTGGGTTTGAGGTAGCACTTGATTTTCATCATGCTCCCTAGTGTGCGGTTAATCCGTGGTAATCAAGCCCGACGGGATTTTTTCCCCTCCCGCTCGGGCGGCGGGGCCGGTTCGTACCAATAACCGATGCCGTGGATCGTGCGGAAGCAGTCGAGGTCGCGGCCAAAGCCCGCGAAGGCGTCGCGAATCTTGGCGATATACTGGTCGAGGGAGCGGCTGCGGACGTCGGCGTGGACGCCCCAGACCGCATGAATCAGGCTGTGCCGGCTGATGATGACGCCGGGATTGGCGTGCAGGTGGTAGAGGATGCCGAGCTCCTTGCGGCCGAGCTTGCACTTCTTGCCCGGGCCGAAGACGAGCTCGAGCCGCTCCGGGTGGACCTCCGCCCCGTTGAACAGGAAGACCCCCGTCGCGAGGTCGGCGTTGCGCGTCAGCCGGCTGTCGCCCGCCGTCTCGCTGCGCCGGAGCACGGCGTGGATGCGCGCGATCAGCTCGTCCTGGTCGTGCGGCTTGGCGACGAAGTCATCGGCCCCGAGGTCGAGCGCCCGCGCGGCCTGTCCCGGCAGCTTGAGCCCGGAGAGGAAGACCACGGCCGGCCCGAGGGTCATCCGCCGGATCGACTGCAGCAGCTCCCAGCCATCCACGTCGGGCAGGGCCGGGTTGAGCAGGACCAAATGGACATGGTTCTCCCCGATGAACTTCAGCGCGGTGGCGCCTTTGTGGAAGACTTGGGTGACGAAGCCGGCGGTCTCCAGTTGTTCGGTGAGCAAGGCGGCGAGGCCTCGCTCATCTTCAATGATGACCACGAGAGGTTTCTGCTTGGGGCTCATGCAGAAAAGGTGGGGGTAAGACTAGGGGGGTAATTACAGATGTAAAAAACAGGGGGGTGTTGCCAAGCGTTTTAAAACACCTTAATTTCATATAAATGACAGTTATCGAGCGAAAAGTCCGTACGCCCAGCTGGAAAGTGTGCCTATTTTTAGTCATATTTATCAGTTCGGCCGCCTGGGGCGGGTGTGCCCTCGCCGAGCAGGCCGGTAAGAAAGGCGCGATGAAGTCCAAGGACCCGATTGATGACCGCAGTCTTTTCGGTCGGTGAACGGAGCGCCAGCTTCATCGAGCGGCTGGCCTGATTAGGGCAGGCTGTTAAGCATGCAGACTAGGTAATTAACCCCACGAGAACGTGGGGGTTCAGTGGTTGACTCTCGAGGCTCTAAATAGGATACCAAATCCTCCATTTAACCCCTTGCCCCACCCACACTATGCGGATCTCTAAATCTCTGTTGGTGGCCGCGGCTGCGCTTGCGACCGCAAGCCTCGCCCAGGCCCAACAAAACGTCACCGGGGCCACCTGGGTGGGGCCCGCTCTGGGGGGCTCGGGGACTTGGGAGCGCTGGACCGGCGCCCCGGCCCATAACTACTGGACCGCGACCTCCGTGGCCGGCAACCCGCTGGTCTCGGGCGCCCGCCTGACGAACACCGCCACGTTGACTTTCCAGTACAACGGCCCCGTCCTCGCCGAAACGCCCGAAGGAGCCTACCCGACGCAGACCGTCGACATCCTTTACGACTCGAGCAATGTCTCCAGCCAGTCGCAGACCCTACGGTTCTTCAGCAGCGGCTATCGTTTGCTGCCGGGGGCGTTCAACACCTCGGTGACCGACGAGCCCACCGCCGCCAACTTCACGGACATCGACCTCGTCCGATCGCCCGCCTTCGCCCCCTACCTCACCACCCCGAACGGCACGTTGCAGCTGGGCACCGTCACCTTTACCACGGCCTCCCCAGTGCTCGCCACGGACCCGAAGCCTTTCGTCGTCCTGCGTAACGCCACCACGGCCGACCGCATCACCGTCACCAACGCGGGCACGGTCGCCATCCTCGAGAATCTGGTCGCCTCGACGATCTCCGGCGCCTTCAGCGGCAACGGCGACCTCATCAAGACCGGCGGCGGCGTCCTGCAGTACCAGGGCAGCGCCGGCCGCATGTTCAACTACTCCGTCGCGCTCCCGTATTCTTACATCCAGACGCCGTTTGGGTTCTTCCTGTCGAACCCCGGGACCAACAATATCTACGGTCTCCGTCCGATCGACCTCAGCCCCAACGTCCCGGTGCCCGATCCCACCAACGGCAACAACTGGCGCCTGTCGGGCCTGCAGGGGCGGGTCCAAGTCGATGCCGGCCTGCTCATGGTCAGCGGCCACCTCAACATGTGGCATGACTACGGCGCCCGCGTGGAGAGCCAGATCCTCGCGCCTTTCGAGATCCCGGCCCTCCGCGCGAACATCTCCCCCAACGCCGGGGACGCCGACAGCATCGCCTACGCCCTCGCCAAGCGCATGACCGGCGCGAGCAACATCGTCCTCAACGGCTCCGCCGAACTCAGCTTCACCAACACCGCGACCAACATCGGCGCGCTGCGCCTGAACTTCGCCCACAACCTCCAGGCCGGCGACAACAACGACCAGTTCCAGACCACCGTCACCACGGGTCCCGACGCGAGCTACCGCCTCGGCATCCACATCGACCAGGACTTCGTCGGGTCCGTCGGCATCCTCGCCGGCGGCGGCAAGGTCATCAAGACCGGCGCGGGCACCCTCCGCGTCCTCAACGACTCGCGCATGACGGGCGACTTCATCGCGGCGGGCGGCACCATCATCCTGGAGTCGGCGACCGGGCTGACCTTCGCCAACAGCAGCTCTTTCAACATCGCCGGCACCCAGGACACCGCTGACTTCAACGGCGCCCAGCAGACGGAGGGCTCCCTCGGGCTCTCGCGCCGCGGCGCCAACATCCGCTACGCGGAGGTCGCCTCCAACTCGAACAACTACCCGCGCTGGGACTACCGCCCCGCGCTCTTCCCCGACACCGGCACCCTGACCGTCCAGCGGGACGGCGCCGACCAGTTCATCTCCTATGCGAATACGGGCGCCGAGGTCATCCTCCGCAACGACCAGACGATTCGCAACTTCCAGGCCGACTTCGCCCTGAACGCGAAGGGCACCACCAACATCGGCGGGGCGAACACCGAGGTCTACACCGCGGTGGACGCGATCCGCACCGCCGCCGACGTGAGCGACAAGAACGAGCTCGTCATCCCCGGCACCGGCGTGGGCGCTACCTTGCGCCTCGACGGCCACACCCTCACCATCAACCAGGACGCGGGGCGGGACGGTTTGTTCAGCGGCAACATCTTCGGCTACGATTCGGTCAACAACGTGCCCGGCGGCCGCATCGTCAAGACCGGCGCGGGCACCCTCGTCCTGTTGCTCGCCGGCGGGTCTTCCTACGACGAAACCCTGGTCCTGGGCGGTACGTTCATCGCCAACGCGCAGGGCTTGGGCCAGAAGCAGGTCTTCATCGGCGACAACGGCACCTTCGCCATCCTGCAGAACAACTCCGGCACGCTCTCGGCCAACCTCGCGGGCTCCGCGGGCTCGACCCTCAAGCTGCTGGCTTCGGCGGTGCTCGACAACGGCAGCGGCGCCGGCATCCAGGTCAACCCGGGCCTCGACCCCGGCGAGCTGAACGTCATCAACGCTCAGGACCAATTCCGCGGCAGCATCCTCGTCAATGACGGCGTCGACCTTTCCTTCTCCGGCGGCCAGAACAATACCTTCATCAACGCCACCGCCGTCACCCTGGACTCCGGCTCCGCCCGCGAGACGGTGCTGCGTTTCGGCGACACCAACCAACTCATCCGTAACCTGGCGGGCAATGCCTCCGCGCGCGTCGAGCTCGGCCGCGGCGACATCACGCTGGAGCAGAACGCGAGCCTAGCTTACGCCGGCTTCATCACCGGCGTCGGCAGCCTGATCAAGCAGGGCACCGCCGGCTTCACCTTGGCGGGCACCACCGGCACCAGTCTCTTTAAGGATGCCTACTACGGCGCGACCATCGTCCGTCCGGGCGGCGCCCTGATCGCCGGCACCGCCAACGCCACGCCCAACACCTCGGCCCTCGTGCTCGTCGGAGCCGGCACCTACACGCAGGGTAACCAGGACCAGGTCGTAGGCGCCCTCTTCGGCTCGGCCAGCTCCTTCGTCAACCTCGGCACGGGCAGCCTGACCGTGGGCTACACGTCCGCGCGCGCGGCCTCCCTCACCACCGCGCTGCAGGGTTCGAACCCGCTCCTCGCCGACTACCTCGGGACCACCACGCAGTTCGACCCGATCCTACCCGCGCAGCCGCTGCCGGTCCAGCCGACCGGCATGGCGGGTGAGCTCGGTTCCACCTCCCTGGCGCTGAGCTCGATCGAGTCCGTCGGCGTCGGCCAGGTCATCGGCGGGGCCAGCCTCGACGGCGGCACCTACGTCACGAAGGTCATCGCGGCCGGCTCCACCGCCGTCGCCGGCACCGTCGCCGCCGGTCTCACCGCGCTGCCCACCACGAACGCCAGCGGCCTCTCCGTCGGCCAGATCGTCACCGGCACCGGCATCGCCGCCGACACCGCGATCACCGCGATCACCGGCAACAACCTCACCCTGAGCAAGCCGCTCGCGGGCGTCGCGACTGGCGCGGTCACCGGCCTGGCCGGCGTCCAGCTGAGCGCGCCGCTGACCGCCGCCGCCTTGAACGTCAACTTCGCCGTTCTCCGCGTCCGTACCGTCGACGTCAGTTCCCTGTCGCTCAGCGCCGCCGAGCTCAACCAGCTTTACACCGGCAACCTGTCGATGCCCGAGCTGACCTCGCTTTACCTCAGCCGGGTCGCCGTCGGCACCGGTATCGGCAGCTACGTCGCCCCGACCGCCGCCGCCGAGCTCGCCTTCGCGGCGACCCGCTCCTTCGACGGCCGCCTCGTCGGCTCCGGCGCGTTGATCAAGATCGGCAACGAGGATCTCAACCTCGGCGGCTCCAGCCCCGACTTCACCGGCCGCGTCGAGATCTCCGGCGGCACCCTCAACCTCATCTGGGCCACGGGTTCGAACGACGCCCCGCTCAAGGCCGCCCAGTATTTCCTGACCACCGCTCCGGGCGCGCTCGCCGTCACGGTCAACGACCCCTACAACCCCGGCACCGATCTCACCAAGCGCACTTTCACGGCGCCGATCGTCGGTACCGGCAGCTTCATCAAGCGCGGCGAAGGCTACCTCGTCCTGACCCCCGGCGCCATCGTCGGCCAGACGCCCTACACCGGTACGACCACCGTCGCCGAAGGCTGGCTGGAGATGGCCGCCCTCGCCACCAACGGCGCTGCCGTCATCGAGCAGATTTCCCGCGCCGTCGTCAGCGGGGCCGCCGCGTCGAGCAGCCTCGCCGTCGCCGACATCACGGGCCTGGCCAACGGCCAGGCCGTCTTGGGCACGGGCATCCCGGTCGGCACGACCATCACGGGAGTCCTCGCCGCCGGTTCGGCCACCATCACCGGCACCGTCAACGCGGGCCTGAGCGTCCTGCCCACGACGGCCACCGCCGGCCTCTCCGTTGGCCAGGTCGTCACCGGCGCCGGCCTCGATGCCGACACGGTCATCACCGCGATTGCCGCAAACACCAGCATCACCCTCAGCAAGCCGTTGGTCGGCGCCGCGGCCGGCGTCGTCACCGGCCTTTCCGGCGTGACCCTCAGCGCCAACCTCATCCAGGCGGCCGCGGGCAATCTCCGGGTCCTTTCCCACCTCGTGCTGACCACGCCTGTCGACGTGACCTACACCGGTGCCGTTTCCGGCGTCGGCCAGCTCGAGATCCGGGCCGGCTCCAAGGTCCTGACCGCGGGCGGTTCCCTGACCCATACCGGCGGCACCTTGGTGCGCACCGGCACGCTCCTCGCCTCCGCCGGTTGGGCCGGCGCGACGACGGGCGACATCGAAGTCCTCGCCGGGGCGACCGCCCGTCTCAACGTCCAGCTCGATAAAGCCATCACGGGCGGCGACCTCGGCACCAATCGCCTCATCGTCGCCGACACCGCCGGGCTCGCCAACGGCCAGGTCGTCGTCGGTACGGGCATCCCCCAGGGCACGACCATCACCGGCATCAATCTCGGCACCCGGGAGCTGACGCTTTCCGCCAACCTCACCGCGGCCGCGGGCGGCACGCTCCAGGTCGCCAACGGCGTCTCCGCCACCGGCGTGTTCGTCGGCGCCGGCACCATCGTGAAGCAGGGCATCGGCGCGTTGACCCTGAATACGCCGACCACCGCCTTCTCCGGCACCTACCGTTCCGACGCGGGCACGACCAACCTCGTCGCCGACAACCTCTTCGGTAATCCCGCGGTCGTCGGCCAGCCCATCGCGGCCGTCGATCTCCGGGGCACCTCCGTGCTCAACGTCCAGGCCGGCACCGACCAGGTTTTCCGCAACCTGTCCGGCGAAGCCGGCTCCTCGATCGTCTTCGCCGACCTCGGTTCGGTGGTGACCCTGCAGGTCGATCCGGTCGGCAACTACAGCTTCGCTGGCCGTTTCCAGCAGGCCCCGGGCGTCACGGACGGCACCATCGTCAAGACCGGCACGGGCACCTTGACCCTCGCCCCCACCGCGGGCTCGAACAGCCTCGACGCCATCGTCGTGACCGCGGGCAAGCTTGTCGGTACCACCGCCGGTTTCGCCACGGCCGACCTCTACGTCGGCACGAATGGTAACGTCGCGTTTAACAACGCGACCGCCGGCACCACGGTGACTTTCAATAACACCGTGCGCGCGGCTGAACTCTATGAGGCTGGTCTCGGTATCGGCACCGTCGGCAAGACCGGCGCTGGCATCGTCGAACTGACCGCGGCCGCGGATAACCTCCGGTTCAACGTCGAGGCCGGCGAGCTGCGCCTGGCGGACAGTCGTCTGGGCGAGCAGGATCTCTTCACTGCGGTCATCGCCTCCGGCGCCACGCTCAGCCTGGCGCTGGCCGACAATCGCCGAATCGGCTCCCTGGTGCCCCCGTCCGGCAGCCAGATTTCCGGCGGCGGTATCCTCGACCTCCGTTCCGATGTGGCCAGCGTGGCCCGCACGGTCTTCGCCTACGCCCAGCCGGGTGTGGCCACGACCAACCTGGGCGCGGACATCACCCTCGATGTGTCGACCCTGACCGAAATCACCGGCATCACCGGCGCGGCCGACTCGATCCTCGACCTCGGCGCCGCCGCTCCGGGCCGGACCCTTAGCCTCACCCAGTCGGTCGACGGCGTCTTTGCCGGCGACCTGCAAGGCACCACGGACCTCATCGTCAAGGGGACAGGCATGCTGCGCTACACCGGCGCCGCGCTCACCCTTCCGGGCGTCGACACTCCCGCGCCCAATACCCCGACCACGGTCACCGTGCTCGGCGGCGGCCTCGGGCTCGACGTCGGCAACCTCAAGGCTGTCAACCTGGCGGTCGACGGCACCCGCCGCGCCCGCCTCGGCGTGATGGTCGGTACGGGCGTCGATGCGTCCTACGCCGGCGTCGTAACCGGCAACCCTGGCGCGGCCGAACTGGTCAAGCTCGGTGCTGGCACCCTGGATCTCACCGCCGCGGCAATCCTCGCCGGCAGCACCCTGGCCGACCCGGTCTTCGGTTCCTACGTCGTCAAGGAGGGCACCTTGCGCGTGACCCTGGACGCCAGCTCCAAGATTCTGCCCTACCTCGGGGAAAGCCGCCCGCTGCGCCTGGATGGCGGAACGCTCGCGGTGGAGGTTGCCGCCACCGGCGGCGCGCTCCAGTCCGCCCAGCCGGCCTTCATCCCCACCATTCTCAGCGGGACGGCGGGTCAAGCCACCGTCACGGTGAACAATGCGGCCAGCTTCGTCGTAGGCCAGCGCGTTTCCGCCCTCGGCATCCCGTCAGGCACCACCATCACGGCGGTGGACCCGATCACGAACACGTTGACGCTCTCGCAGACGCTCACGCGGTCTTTTGTTCAGCTGGAAAGCACCCGGCTAGGGCTTGGCGGGCTTGACGTGACCACCTCGGTCGCCGGCACCCCCACGTTGAATGTCAGCGGCGACATCGCTGGCGAACTGAACGTCCAGGGTGGTACGAATTTGCAGCTGGGCACGGCGGTGACCACCCCCCTCAGTATCTTCGGCAACGTCTCCATCACCGCCGGCTCGACCTTGAGCGGTTCGGCGATGATCCGCGGCGATCTTTTTGTCGGAGCGGGCGCGTCGCTGGCTCCGGGTTATTCGCCGGGCACCCAGGTCGTGGCCGGCAATTTCACCCTAGCGGGCAACTCCGTCATGGAGGTCACAGGCACCCCGTCTGGCACGGCCCCCAATCAGCTCTTCAACGACTCGGTCCAGTTCTCCGGCGTCGCCAACCTGAACGGCGGTAGTCTGGTTATCGCCCGCTGGAACGCCCCAAGCACCACGGCCGCGCCCGACTTCGGCCGGCGCTTCGTCCTCTTCCGGGACACTTCGGTCGACGGGACGCCCACCGTCGCCGAGAGCTTCGCGAATCTCCTGTCCCCGAACGCCATCACGACGAGCGACACCAATGGCCGCTACCTCGTCGTCGAGCCGCGCGCCGTCGGTTCCTTCCCCGGTCTCGAGACTTCGCCCTCCGAATACGCCGTCTACTTCGTCGGCGGCGCGGACCGTTACGCCATTCCGGGCGTCGCCACCGGCGTCGTTAACTACCTGCAGGACATCACCAAGACCGGCGCGGGCGGCGCCCTGCGGTTGGGCGGATCCGTTTTGGTCGCCGATCCGGCCAACCTCAACGAGCTGGCGGCCCGCCTCATGCTCATGGATGACGCGACGCTCGCCACCTCGATTCGTTCGCTCCAGCCCGCCTCCCTGTCGGCCATCCCGGCGACCGTCGCCCTCGAGCAGCGCGCCGAGACCGACGCCCTCCAGCGTCGCCTCGACCAGCGCCGCTACGACCGCGCGGGTTACAGCGTCTACTACAACGAGTTCTTCGTCGAGGC
>JBEELT010000018.1:0-22246 GCA_041167995.1 Verrucomicrobiota bacterium
TCCATCAGCCCAGGCAGGTCCAAACGATCCGCCTGGCGCTGTAATTCTTCGTCGGCCAAGATCGTCCGAATCCGCGGATGGTCAATTAGACCTCCCAAGTCCTTCTTATTCAACAACTCACGAACCTGCTTATCTTCCCAGGCCTGATAGACGCTCGGATGGGCCGCCAGCGACCGGATTTCCGGCATGGCCATCAGCCGACCTCTGGCCGGAGGGTCCGCTAGAAGTTTTTTTACACCTAGGATGATCCGATTTTGACGCTCCGGCAGGGGGGTCCAGCCCTTGAGCCAGCCGGCCGAGGGGGCCGCCGCCAGCTCGTCGCGGGTGGTCACCCAGGCGCTCCGTTTAGCTTGATCGGGGGCTTCCACCAATTCGACCACGGCGGCAACCGTCGCCAAGCCCAGCACCAACAAAACGAAGTACAGTATGCCCGTCCAGCAACCCACTAGGGTGCCGGCCAACGGGCTTTCCGCCTCGGTCTGGCCCTCGGGCAGCCGGCCGAGGCGCCAGCAGATCGCGTAGGTCAACAAGCCGCTGAGGAGGGCCAGGCTAAGCAGCCCGACCGCCCCGCGGAGTAGCCAGGGGAAGGACGTCCCGTGCAGGCACTGATGGCCCAGGTCCGGGCCGAACGTCGCCCCCAGCAGGCAGCCGAGTACCAGCGAAAACGGTCCCGCCAGTTGCCGCAAGGGCCCCCGCCGGAAGCCGCGGATACCCCCGCGGATCATCAGGACCAGGAGCAGGAGTCCGGCCAGCCAGAGGGTGAGGGAGGCCTCGGGCATGCGCTCAGCGTTCGCCCAAGACCTTCCGGATGGCGGTCTCGCGCGTCTCGATGCTTTCGGCCAGCTTGAACTGCACCAGCGCCCGGCGGAGGTTGTGCCCCGGGTAGCGGACCTTGAAGTAGACGTCGCCCGCCAGGTGGTCGGCGAGGAAGCGGATACCCAGTTCGAGCGGGATCAGGTGGATGCAGTCGAACAGGTGCCGGTGGTCGGCCGGACTGAGGAAGTCCTTCGCGTGCGATTGGTAGCCCCGGTAGATGGTCGTGAACAGGTCCAGGTCGAAGATCACCGAGGCCAGCTCGGGCGCGTCCTCGCCCGCCGGGTTGCAGGCCGAGCGGGTGGCGTCGCCGATGTCGTAATGCACCAGTCCGGGTTGGACCGTGTCCAGGTCGACGATGCAGGTGCCGCGGCCGGTGGCCTCGTCGACCATGATGTTGCCCACCTTCGGGTCGCCGTGGGTCGTGCGGAGCGTCAGGTCGCCGCGTTCCAAGGCCTGCTGGAGCACCTGGCAACGTTCCCGCCGGGCCTCGACGAAACGCACCGCCCGTTTGGTCTCGAGCGAAGCCTCGACCCGCTCCTGTCCCTCGGCCGTGGCCAGCGCCGCGTCCATCTTGGCGAGGTAGCCCGGGGTCACGTGGAAGCCGGGCAGGGCATAGCCGAGCCGCTCGGGAGGCAGGTCGCTCACCATGCGGTGAAAATGCCCGAGCACGACGCCGACCTCATACGCGTGCTCCGGGTTCTGCACGCGGTCGAAGGCGTTGGCGCTGGCGATCTGCGAGATCGCGCGCCAGAGGTCGCCCTGCGCGTCGGTCACCCAGTCCTCGCCGGCCTTGGTCTGGATGATTTTCGGGAGCTGCCAGATACGATCTGAGCGGTCCGCCTCCGCCTCGAGCTTGGCGTGGCAGTGGTCGGTGAGCACCCGCATGTTCTGCATGATGACCTCCGGCTGGGGGAAGACGGCCTTGCGGATACGTTGAACGATGAAGCGCTGCTCCGAGAAGGTGGTCCGGAAAGTCGCCAGGTAGGTGTCGTTCACGTTCCCCGACCCGTAGGGTTCGACCGTCACCAGGCGGCCTTGGACGTCGAATTGGCGGGCGATGAGGGCGGCGCGCATGGAGAACAGCCTCAATTTGGTCGGGTTTCCGGGGGTGGCGAGGGCATTCCGCCGACGCCTAGGCTTGATTTCCCGCCCCACGTCCTCATTTTCAAAATTCCTCTGCGCCGCCACCTTAGCTCAGCTGGTAGAGCATCTCATTCGTAATGAGAATGTCGCCGGTTCAAATCCGGCAGGTGGCTCCAGCGCAGAGGCCACTTTTTTCCTGTCCTGTTTGCCAAACGGGGCCTTCCGACCTCCCTCCCTCCATGAGCCGCGCCAAACAGTCGCCCAGCAGCCGGGACCTCTCCCGTCGCTACGACCGCGCCTTCCAGGTGGATGACGCCTACCGGGCCACCCTGCCGGACATGCAGAACAAGGATGCCTCCCTGATCCAGGGCGCCAACGTCCCGATCCAGCATGTCGGTATCTCCGGTTTCCGCCTGCCGATGTTGGTGGCTACGCGCGACGGCAAGCCGATCCCGCTCGAGTGCATCGTCACCGGCTCGGTCTCCCTGGCCGCCGACCGCAAGGGCATCAACATGTCCCGCATCATGCGGACCTTCTACGAGTTCAAGGACCGCGTCCTCTCGCATGAGCTCCTCGAGGAGATCCTGATCCGCTACAAGAAGGACCTGGAGTGCAGCCGCGCCCGCATCCTCGTCGAGTTCCGGTACCCCCTGCTTCAGAAGTCGCTCCGCTCCGGGCTAGAGGGCTGGCAGTACTACCGAGCCGTGCTCGAGGGCACCATCGACGACCTCGATCGCCTTCGCCGCTACGTCCATTTCGACTTCGTCTACTCGTCCGCCTGTCCCTGCTCCGCGGAGCTCACCGAGCACGCCCGCGAGGAGCGCGCGACCTACGGTATCCCGCATTCCCAACGTTCCAAGGCCCGCGTCGTCGCCGAGGTGGCCCCGGGACGGAGCCTGTTCGTCGAAGACATGAAGGACCTCTGCCTCGCCGGCCTCCAGACCGAGACCCAGGTGATGGTGAAGCGCGAAGACGAGCAGGCTTTCGCCGAACTTAACGGTGCGTATTCCAAGTTCGTCGAGGATGCCGCCCGGCTGGTCTACGAGCAGTTCGACGCCGACCTGCGCGTCCGCGACTTCGTCATCGCCTGCTCGCACCTGGAGTCCCTGCATTCCCATGACGCCGTCTCGGTGATCAACAAGGGGATGCCTGGCGGGCTTTCGGCCGATTTCCACGACTTCAGAGACCTGATCTGCTAGTTCCCTCGCGGCTTGCCCATCCTCGGCGGCCGACTAGGGTCGTTTTCACGAGGGGGTAGCTCAGCTGGATTCAGAGCAGCAGCCTTCTAAGCCGCCGGTCGCGGGTTCGAGTCCCGCCCCCCTCGCCACTTTCCCCGCCCGATGTCCGCCGAACCGTACCACCTCGCCGCGCACGGGACCAACCTCGGGGTCTTCCGACTCGCCGAGGTCGAGGCGGGTTTGGCGACGGGGCGTTTCGCCGGGACCGTGCTATCATGGCGCGAAGGCGAATCCGGCTGGGTGGCCCTCGCTAGCCGCCCTGAGTTCGGTGCGGCACGCGCCGCCTTCGTCACGCTGCAGCCGGTGACCTCGCCGGCGTTCGAGCTCGGTCCGCGTTGGTTCTCGTCGGGCTTGTTCCGTCGGTGGGCGCTCACTTGGTTCGGTGTGCTCTTCCGTCCGGCCGCGACGTTCCGGCCTTTCCAGGAGGGCGGACGCATCGGGCGCGCGTGGCTCTGGTTGCTGATCGCCGCCGCGCTCGCCGTGCCCGCGCTGTTCTTCCTCGGTCAGGCCTCGCTGGCATTCTTCCTGCGGGCTATCGGGCGGACGGTGGAGATGCGTACCGCCGGGCTCAACCTCACCTACCTCGCTCGGGCCCTATTCCTGCTCCCACTCTGGGCGACGGGTCTCGCCGCTCTCCTGACGCTCGCGCTGCACGTCGGGCTCCGGGTCTTCGGCGGCGGCGCCGCCGGTTGGCGCGCGACATTCCGCGTCATCGCCTACCTCGGCGGCGCGTGGCTACTCGGTGGCGTGGCGTTGTTCCTCGGCCTCGGCCCCTTGCTCCCGCGGACCTCGGCGGCTAGCGGATTCCTCTCCCTCGCGGTCTGCCTCGCCGGTCTCGGTTTCGGCATCCTGCTGGCCCGGGCCTTGGCGCTGGCCCACGGCGATGCCGGCTGGAAGCCTGCGTTGGCCATGCTCGCCGTCCTGGTGCTGGGGTGCTGCGCCGGCGGCCTGTGCATCGCGGCCGCCGCGGCTCCGTTCTCCGCCAACCTCGGAGGTTGAGGTTTGCAGGGCCGGGGCGCCCATCCTAAAAATCGGCATGGAAGAAACTTCGCAGATTCACGTCGCCCGCAAGACCGTCCAGCTCGGTGTCTTCTCTCCGGAGGAAGTCGTCGCTGGGTTGGCCAGCGGCCGCTTCCAGTCCACCGACCTCGCGTGGACCAACGGCCTGGCGGCGTGGAAGCCGCTGGGCGAATGGCCCGAGTTCGCGTCGGCCGGCGCACCGGCGTCCCCGCTGGAGGCGGAGTCCGCGCCGGCGCTCGGCGAGCCGCTGACTTGGGAGAAGTCCAAAGGGCTCAAGTCGGCCTGGATCTCCTTCACCGAGGTCCTGCTGCGACCTTCGCCGACCCTGACGGTGTCGCGCCTGGAACTGGGCTCCGTCCTGTCGCTGGCCTGGGTCCTCGCCGCGGTCGCCGCGCTCTTCCTCATCGTGGGCGGAAGCCTCCATGCCGAGGCCAACGCCGCCTTTCAGCGCCAGCAAGCGGCGCAGATGTTCGAGAGCATCAGCGGGGCCAAGGGATCCATGGACTGGCTGCTGCCTTGGGCCGAGTATCTTCAGAAATCGGAGCCGACGAGCGTCGCGGCGCTGACCGTCCAAGGCCTCCTGCTTGTTTTGTTCGGGCCGCTCCTCAACCTGTTGCTCGGGATCTGGGTCTGGCTGGGTCTCCGGTTGCTCGGCGTCTTCGGCCTGGCCTCCCTGCGCCAGGCCGACTTCGGTCGGACGGTCGCCGCGTTCGTCCTGGCCATGGCCGTCCTCGGTTTGCTCGCCGCCCCCATCAATCTCCTCCCCGCGTCGACGGGAGCCATCTTTGGCCTGCCGTTGCTGATCGCATTGCTCGTCCTGGCCTGCCGCTCGGTCGGCGCCGCGGTCCGCGTCAACGGTTGGGCGGTCTTTTTCTCCCTGCTGGTGCTCAACTTCCTCGCCTGTTGCCTCGCGGGTTGCTGTCTCGGCGGGCTCATCGCCCTCCTCCGCCCCTGACCGGTGCTGCGCCTCGTCCGTCGTCCTGCCTTCCCCGGGGAGTTCAACCACGAGCTCATCTGGCCGCTGGTTTTCCTCGGGACGCTGGCGACGGGGTGGGCGTGGTTCCAGGCCGGCTGGCAGCTGCCCGGATGTCTGTTCATGAAATGGACCGGGTTCCCTTGCCTCGGCTGCGGTGGCACGCGCTGCGCCCGGCACCTCGCGTCCGGCGATTTCGCCCAGGCGTTCCTCTTTCATCCGCTGCTGTGGACGCTGGTCCTGCTCGCCGCCACGTGGTCACTCTGGTCGTTGGCGTGGTGGGTGCGCCGCGATCCCTTGCGTCTGCGGCTCGCGGCCGATGAGCCCGGCCGGACCGCGCTCCGCCGTGGCTTCCTCGGCCTCCTCTTCCTGAACTGGCTCTGGCAGTGCCACCACCTCCGCGCATGAGGGGCTTGTTGCGCATCCTGGGTTGGCTGGCCTTGGCCTTCGTCGTGACCGCTGTCACGCTCGTGGTCGTCTACCTGTGCAGCGATCGTCCCGGGCGCGTCGCGTTGGAGCAGCGTGCCCTCGACGTGGTGGACGGCGTCCGCGAGGACGGGACCACGCCTGCGCGCGTCGTTGGCTGGCTCGACCAGGTGGCGGACCAGACCGAGGTCATCAAGGGCGACATCGTGCCGGCGCCCGCCCCGGCCGAGCAGGCCACCGCGCCCTACGGCGAACCAGCCGATCGGGTCGGCCTGCAGGTCCTGCATAACCTTGGCTACGCGGTCGGCTACGACAACGCGCTGCCGGGCCCGCGCTGGTCGTCCTACCGCGTCTTCCCGAACCCCGGCCAGGCCGCCGAACGTCCCTCCGGCTTCCGGACGGATGCCCGGACCAGCGCGCGCGTGAGCACGCAGGAGTACGTGCGTTCCGGCTATGACCGCGGCCACCTCGCGCCGAACTACGCCATCGCGGTCTGCCACGGCGAGGAGGCCCAGCGGGAGACTTTCCTGCTCAGCAATATCGTCCCGCAGCTCCACGCGCTCAACGCCGGCCTCTGGAAGGACCTCGAGCAGCGTATCGTGCGCCGGTACGTCGAGCGCTACGGCACTGTCTGGGTGCAGGTCGGCCCGGTCTACGCGACTGCTCCCGCCCGGCGGATCGGGCGGTTGCCCGTGCCCGACGCCTTCTGGATGGTCGTGTCGGAATACGAGGCGAAGGACCGCGGGATCCGTGCCATCGCGTACGTGATCCCGCACGAGGAGAAATGGCGCGACGCCGAGCTCACGCGCTACGTCGTGAGCGTCCGCAAGGTCGAGGCACTGACCGGCCTGGATTTCTTCCCCAAGTTACCGCCGGCCGTCCAGGACCGCCTGGAATCAACGGCCGCGCCGCGCGCCTGGTGATGGCAGCGCCCGGCGCAGGTCGGCCGCGTGGAGCAGGCAGACGCAGTCCGAGCCGTCGGTCGTCGCGAGCCAGAGCATCGGCAACGTCGGCCAGGCGCGGTGCATCGCCGCCTGCAGGCCGCCGACCTCGATGACCAGGATGCCGTGCGGCTTGAGCGTCGCACGTGCCTGCACGAGTAGCTTACGGATGACATCGAGGCCGTCCTTGCCGGAAACCAGCGACTGTTTCGGCTCCTGTTTGAACTCGGCGGGGAGGCGTCGGTAGATGCCTTCCGGCTCGTAGGGCGGGTTGCTGAGGATCAGGTCGAACTTCGGGCCTTTGAGCAGCGCCGTCATCGTGTCCGTCTCGTGCAGCGTCACGCGCTTCGCTAGCCGGTGGTCGGCGACGTTGAGCGCGGCGACCGCGAGCGCGTCGGCCGAGAGGTCGGTCGCCTGGACGCAGGCCTGGGGGAAGCGTTTCGCCAGGAGGATGGCCAGGCAGCCCGACCCCGTGCAGATGTCGGCCACATCGGTCACCTGCGCGGGCGGCGGGAGCCACTGCGGGATCGCCTCAGGGATGAGCTCGACGAAGTAGGAGCGCGGGATGATGACGCGTTCGTCGACGCGGAAGCGCAGGCCGCCGAGCCAGGCCTCGCCGACGAGGTAGCCGGTGGGTACGCGGTCGAAGACACGGCGCTCGACCAGCCCGAGGAAGGCGGTCTTCTCCTTGGCCGTCAGCGGCCGGTCGAAGCAGGACGGCAGCTGCTCCCAGGTCAGGCCGGTGGCGTGGCCGAGCAAGGTGAGCGACTCCTCCTTCGCGTTGACGAAGCCCTGCCCGTGCGCGATATCGCCGGCCTTGAAGAGCTTATTCGCGAAGCGTAAACAATCACCGCCCGTTTTCAGTCGGGCGGTGGTGGCGGGGGTCGGGCGCGGAAGGGCGCTCATCGTCGCGGCGGGCCGCTTCAGGTGAGCGGCGCGGCCGACCAGAGTTCCTTCGGGGTGCGTTCGAAGAAGTCCTCGAGGTACTTCGTCGTGGCGCCGCCCTGGCGGAAGACCGGGTCCTTCATGATCGCGCGGCAGACCGGGATGGTCGTGTGGATGCCGCGGATGATGTACTCGCCCAGTGCGCGGTGCATGCGGTCCAGCGCCTTCTGGCGGGTGGCCCCGACCGAGATGAGCTTGGCCACCATGGAGTCGTAGAGGGGCGGGATGACGTAGCCGGAGTAGCAGTGCGAGTCGACACGCACGCCGTGGCCGCCGGGCGTGTAGTAGAGGCCGATGGTGCCGGGGCTCGGGGCGAAGTTGCGGGCCGGGTCCTCGGCGTTGATGCGGCACTCGATGGCGTGGCCGGTCATCTTGATGTCCTTCTGGCTGAGCTCCATCTTCTCGCCGCAGGCGATGAGGATCTGGCGGCGGACGAGGTCGATATCCGTGACCTCCTCGGTGACCCCGTGCTCCACCTGGATGCGGGTGTTCATCTCCATGAAGTAATACTTACCATGGCGATCGACGAGGAACTCGATGGTGCCGGCGTTCTGGTAGCCGATCTTCTCGGCGAGGCGCACGGCGGTCTTGCCCATCTCCTCGCGGAGCTTGGGGGTGAGGAAGGGGGAGGGGGACTCCTCGATCAGCTTCTGGTGGCGGCGCTGCACCGAGCAGTCGCGTTCGCCGAGGTGGATGACCTTGCCGTGCTCGTCGCCCAGCAGCTGGAACTCGATGTGGCGCGGCTGCTCGATGTACTTCTCGATGTAGACGCGGCCGTCGCCGAAGGCCTTCTCGGCCTCGGAGCGGGCGCTTTCGAACTCCTTCGGGAAGGACGCGGCGTTGTGCACGATGCGCATGCCCTTGCCGCCGCCGCCGGCGACGGCCTTGACGATGACGGGGAAGCCGATGCGCTGGGCTTCCTTGATGGCCTCGCGCTGGTTGTCGATGGGGCCGTCGGTGCCGGGGACGCAGGGCACCTTGGCGGCCGCGGCCGTCTGGCGCGCGTTGGCCTTGTCGCCCATGAGGCCGATGGTCTCGGGGCGCGGGCCGATGAACTTGATGTTGGCGGCGGCGCACTTCTCGGCAAAGCCCTTGCGCTCGGAGAGGAAGCCGTAGCCGGGGTGGATGGCGTCGACGTTGGTGATCTCGGCCGCCGAGATGATGCGATCCTCGCGGAGGTAGGAGTCCTTGCTCGGGCCGGCGCCGATGCAGACAGCCTCGTCGGCCAGCTGCACGTGCAGCGACTGCTCGTCGGCCTGGGAGTAGACCGCGACGGTCTTGATGCCGAGTTCGCGGCAGGCACGGATCACCCGGAGGGCGATTTCGCCGCGATTGGCGATGAGGATCTTGTTCATGCTCGGGGTCCGGGGCTCAGCCGACCTTCACGCGGAAGAGAGGCTGGCCGAACTCGACCGAGGTGCCGCTCGCCACGAGGCATTCGACGATGGTGCCGGAAAGTTCCGACTGGATCTCATTCATCACCTTCATGGCTTCGATGATGCAGACCACGCTGTCGGCCTTCACGTTCGAACCGATCGCGACGAAGTTCGGCGAGTCGGGGGAGGGGGTGGCGTAGAAGGTGCCGACCATCGGGGAGGTGATGACCTTCACGTTGGGGTCGGCGGCGACCGGGGCGGCGGCCACGGGGGCGGCGACCGGGGTGGCGGCCACGGGGGCGGGGGCGGCGACCGGAGCGGCGACCGGGGCGACCGCGGTCCGGCCGCCCACATCGCGCTTGATGCGCAGCTTGAATTCCTGGTCCTGGATTTCGAATTCGGACAGGTCCGACTTCTTCATCAAATCCACGACTTGTTTGATCTTATTTAGGTCCAAGGTTTTGTCCTCCGTGAGGGGGTGGGCTTCTCTGATACAGCCACCGGAGGGGGTAAATCAACCCCTCATTCCAAAAGGGAGGGGGGTATTTTACCTAAGTCTTTGTCTTCCTTTGACTTAACCATGTCTTTGAGCTTGGGTAAAGCCGTTGTGCTTGGGTCGGAAAGTGGGCCTTTCACGCGCACCTTGGTGAGCGCGACCAGCAGGCGGTTCAGGTTCAGGAGCTTAAGGGGGTTGAAGGCCCCGGCGGAGGGGAGGGAGAAGTCCCCTAGGAAGTTCAGGGTGGGTCCGGCGAGTTCGACCTCCCCCGCTAGTTTCAGCTGGGCGTCCTTCCCGGCCAAGACGAGGTCCGGAAAGTAGACCTTCCCCCCCAAGCAGCCGAAGCTCCCTTGGGCCGTCAGCAGCTCGTAGGAGGTCGCGTCGACCCCGATGGCTTCCAGGGCGGCGGAAAGCCTTCCGAGAACGCGCACTTTCCTCAGCTCGGGGTCATTAAGGAGGAAATCTCCGCGCCCACGCAGCTGGGTGGGGTGCTCGAGGTCGACGATCCCGGAGAAGCGCAGGTCGAGACGGGCGATGCTGTTGCGGGTGGGCGGGGATGACCCGGGGTCGGTGGGCTGGGTCCGGGCCAGTTGGCTGACCAGCGCCCCGACTTTTGCGAAATCGCATCCCTTCAGGTTCAGGTTCACCTCCGGGGCCCGGAGCAGGTCGCCAGCGAGGTCCAGGTGAGCCCGGCCGGCGGCGAGGTCGAGGTCCGCGGCGACCACGAGTTTGGGTCCGCTGGAAATTACGGCCACTTCCAGATTCGCCGAGTCGAGGCCCCATGCGCGGAAAGGTTCGGCGCACCGTACCTTGGCCGTGACGTCGGGCAGGGTGCCGCTCCCGGGCGCGACATCGACGATGAGCTGTCGCGTGGCCGGAAGTTCCAGGGCTTTGAGCGAGGCGCCGACCGCGGGTCCGGCGATGGTCGCGGCAATCCAAGGCTGCAGGTTGCCTTCCACATGGACGCGGGGTCCGGCCTCGGCGAGCGGCTTGGACCAATCCCAGGTGACGAGACCGTCGACGGCCCCATCCGCTTCCTGGTCTCCGCCGGCGAGCCGTTGCAGCCCGATACGCGTGCGGCGGGCATCGGCGTCGATCCGGACCGCGACCGAGCGGAACGGCGCCTGCATGAAGCGGAAGCCCGCGAGCGTGGTGACGCCACGCGTCGTGGTGCGTAGCGGCTGGCCCCAGGCACCCTCGACTTCGATGATCGCGTGAGGCTTGGCGGTCAGCCGGAACAGGCCCCAGAGCTGGACCCACCAATCGCCGAGCAGCCGGTCGAGGCAGGGTGGGGCGATCTCGCCGCGCAGGTTAAGTCGGAAAGGGCCGCCGGCCCGGAGGGAGCAATGGGCCTCGCCGTGGACGCCGGCGAGGTCGAGTCGTCCGAGGACCAGCGGGAAGTCGGGCGCGGCGGCATCGAAGCGAACGTCGGCGTTCAATCCGGCACCCGCTCCCGGGGCGATGGCTTCCGCGCCCAGCCCGAGGGCCTGCAGACCGCCGAAAGAAATCCGTCCGGTGGCGCCGCGCACCGTCCACGCCTCCGGCGCGAAGCGCACGTTCAGATCCGCCAGCAGGATTGTCCCCTCCAACCCGATCCCTCCTTCGGTGAGAGCGGTGCGGAGCGCGGGGATTCGGCCGAGGTCCTCCGCCGAAAGCGTCGCCGTCGGGCAAAGCAGCTGCGAAGAACCATCGGCGAGCCGTCGCCAGGAGAGGTCAGCCGCGGAAGTCGCGGTTCGTAGCCGGCCGCGGCCGCCCTGTTCGGCGCCGTTGGCGGCCACGTCGAGTTCCATGCCGGCGAAGCCGAAGGCCTGCGCCTCCGTCACGCGCCCCCCGGCCCGCCAGGCGCGCGGATCGAGCCCTTCGCCGGCGGCGGTGATGCTCACGGCGCGGGCCCGACGGCCTTGCGACTCGATGTCCTGCGCCTCGGCCGAGAAGCGCCACGTGCCCGGGCGGCCCTGCGGGTCCAGCCGGGCTTGGGCCTCGAAGCGCGGTCGTGTAAACCGCACGATGCCGAGCTGCTCGTCGATCCAGTGGTCGCCGAGGCGGGCCTCGACGGCGAGGTCGACGCCTCCGTCGGCGCGGCCGGCGCCGGTCAGGTGGAGGCTGCCTCCGCCCGTCCGGTCCACCCAGTTCAGGCAGGTCTCCGCGGTCCGTAGCGCGGCGCTGATTTCGCCGCTGCTTTCGGCGCCGGCCGCGGTGGGCGCTTTCGGTGCGGCTAGCATTCCACCCGGCAACGTGCCGCCGAACGCGAACGTGAATTTACCCGCGCGCCCTTGGACTTGCGCCTGCCACCATCGGCCCTCGTGCCGTAGGTCCGCGTAGACTTGGTCGAGCAGGAGGGTGCGTTGCCCGCGGGCGGAGGCCGTCGACGGGCACCAAAGCCTCCCTCCCGTGATCCGTAGCGAGGTGAGCCCGCGATTTTTCCCGGTGAGCCGGAGGCCCACCTCGAGGCGGGTGGCCGTGAAGATTTCCCCGGGTAGCCCCGGGACCTCCAGCGCCACGTCCTGGGCGACCAGCGTGCGTTGCGGGGTCAGTAGGTAGCGGCTCGCATGCAGGCGGCCGCCCGCGTTGGCGATCTCGTCCTCCAGGAGCCGCGCGACCACCCCGGGCAGCTCGATCGGCCCATCCCGGGTTACCACCCAAAGCAACAGGAGCTGGCAGGGGAGCAGCAGGTAGAGAGCCGTGTTCGCGAGTCCCCGCAGGAACCGGCGAACCGTCGAGGTGGGCGGGCGCGGTTTCATTTCCCGGCGTCGAGCAGCGGAATCAGGATGTCGGCCCGGGTCGGCGCGAGCAGGAAAGCGTCGGTGTCGGCCTCGTCCCGCATCAGCAAGTTATGGGCGCCGCCCGGGCTCGCGAGCAGGTAGGTGCGTAAGGTTTCCGCGGCCCCGCCGGCGCCCGCGGCCGCTTGGTCGGTGACGCGCAACTCGTATTTCCAGTCACCCGCCCCGAGGTCGCGCGTCGGGAACTCGGCCGCCGTCACCTCGGCCATCGTCTCGGCCAGGCGCCGGGCCGTCGCCGCGTCGAGCCGCCCGCTGCCAGTCCAGGTGCCGTTCGGCGCGAGGCGCGCCTCGCCGAGCACCTTGCCGTCGGCGCGATCGGCCAGGCGCAGGCCGGTCACCTTCGCGCCCTGCGGCAACTGCATGACGGCCCGGTCGCGCCAGCCTGGCGGCTCGACCTGCGCCAAGAGTCCGCCGAGCAGGCCGACGTCGCAAAGGGCGCCGAATTTGGCGTCCTTCGCGAAGACCAGCCGCTGGCCGGGACTGGCCGGCGCCGGCGCCTCGGCCACGAGGAGCGTGAGGCGATCGTTGCCGAATTCGAGTTCGATCTTCGTCCGCGGTTCCGGGGCCGGCGTGGTGGGCACCAGCGCCGGGATGGTCGTGGTCCCGGTCGCTTCCGTGCGGCGCTGTCCGGCCCGGAGCGCGGCGAGGTCCTGCAGGAAGCGCGACACTTGGGCGCGGTCGGCCTCGCGTCGTTTGGTCGCGGTCGAGCCGGGCACGACGGGGATCTCCCAGCGCGTGCCGCCGGCGGCGGCGTCGAGGCGGCGCAACGTCAGCGACCGACCTTGGTGCGCGATCGTAAGCCCGGTCACGAGCGCCGGGTCGAATCCCGCCGGGCGGGTGGAGAGGAACTGGGGCACCGCGCGGGACCAGACCGCCAAGGCGGCGCCGTCCACGGCGAAGGTCGTCGGGTTATCCTCAAGCTTCGCGTAACGGAGGTCGCCCTTCGCGTCGATCGGACGACCGACGAGCAGGGCCTGCCGTCGGGCGCTCCCCTCGAGCGCGATCCGCAGGCCGGGCGCGGCCAGGCCGGTATCCGTCTCCGCCGCTTCCACGAAGCGGGCGACGCGCAGGTTGGTCAGCGCGGCGACGGCCTTGGGCGTGGCCTCGGCGTCGGCCAGCGTGTCGAAGGGGGACTCGAAGCGCCATTCGGGGCCAGCGGCGGCCACCCCGACGCGCGACCGCGTCTCGCTGACGAGAGCGAACACCTCGTCGTCCGGTCCGCGGCGGACGGAGACGGCGCGTGCCTCGAAATCGGAGATCTCGAAGACCTTATCCACGCGGTAGTCCTCGGGCTTGGACTCCAGCGCCGCGACCATCGCCTCGGAGAGCGGGATGATGCGACGGCGATCTGCGGTCAGCAGGAAGCCTTTCCGGGTGTTGGGCATCAGGCCCACCTTGGCCTCGGTCACGCTGCCCGCCTCGCCCGTCACCTTCAGCGTCCAGCGCGGCTTCGCCAACCCGTAGATCGCGAGCCCGTCGCCGCCGTTCTCGACCGGGAAGCTTTGGTCTAGGCTGATGAAGCGCAGTTCGTCCTGCAGGCGTTGGACGGTCCAGATGTTGGCGGCCCAGTCGAAGGGGGCGGTCACGCGCCAGATGGAATTCCGGCGTTCCAAGGTAAGCGTCCGGCCTTCGTCCGTGAGTTCGACCTTATCCCCCGCCGCCGTGAAGACAAGATCCGGGGTTTCCGCCGTGGACTGGTGGGAGGACGTGGCCCGCCAGACGAGGCCGAAGGCGACGAGGTTGGCGACGAGGAGGAGGACGGTGGTGCGGGAGATCCGCATGGGACCGTTAACTTCTGCGTCGCCAGAAGGAAACCGCAAGCCCGACCGCTAGGACCAGCAGGGGAATGAGGGAGAAACGCCAGGCCAGCGTCCACAGGTCGTCCGCCGTCGCGTTGAGCCGGTAGAGTCCGCCGGCCCGGACTGGGACGGCCACCGCGCGCTCGCGGTCGCCGAGCCAGGCGGCGCATTGCGTCAGGAAGGCGCCGTTGCCGCCCCGTTCGAGCCGGGCGTTGGCCGCGAGTTCGGACGACCCGACGACCACGAGGCGCCCGCCGGCGCCGGCGCCCTTGCGGAGGCCCGTCGTGCGCGTGGCGGCGGCGGCGACGTAGACCGGGCCCGGATGGTCGCGTTCCGCGTCGAAGCGGGCCGGACGCTGCGCCGGGTCAGACTCGCCCCAGGCCGTCGCCGAGGAACGCACCAGTTCGCGCACGCTCAACGTGCTGTCCGGCGAGCTGCCGAGGTCGAAGCGCACCGGGCGCAGCCGGGCGGCGAGCAGGGGCAGCGCCGTCAATGGCTTGGTCAGTGGGTGGCCCTCGTAGAAGGACCGCAATGCGATGTCACCCTGGACGGTCCGGCAGCCCGGGTCGGGCTCTTGGAGCTCGGCGTCGGGGGAGAAGATCGCCCATTCCGCGAGCAGGTTGTCGAGCCCGTGACGTTGTCCCGGGTCCAGCAGTAGCAGCACGCGCCCGTTGCGTTCGCCGAGGTAGTTACGCAGACGTTCGTCCTCCGTCGGCGAGAACGGCGCGCGGGGGCCAGCGACCAGCACGAGCGAGGCGTCCCGGGGTACCGCGCCCGCGGTGGCGAGGTCCAGCGGGCGGACTTCGAAGTTGCGGTTGCGCAGCTGGCGGGCCAGCAGCGAGAGCCCGCGGAGCGCCGACGCATCGTCGATCCCCAGTTCGCCGTGGCCCAGCGTCACGTAGCAGACGGCCGCCTTTTCCTCCGTAATTTCCAGGAGCGCCCCGGTGATGGCTTCCTCGCCGCGGAAAAGCTCGGGTTGGTCGGCCGGGCGGGGAAAGAGCTCGGCGTACGAGAGGTACTTCGCCTTGGTGCCGCGCAGGAGGATCAGCGCGGTGCCGGCTTCCGGCGCGCCGTGGCGTGCGGCGATCGCGCTGTACAGGGCGGCGTTGACCGAGTCCCCGATGTCCTGCTTCACGAGCCAGGGCCGGCCGTCGCGGGCGGTCTCCGCCTCGTACGCCTCCAGCAGGCCCACCAGGCGGGTCCGCCGCGGGTCCGCGGGCTGGCCCGAGTTCGTCAGCACCAGCGCGCGTACCCACGGCTGCCCGTCGTCCTTGGCGGCGCGGGCGAGGGCACCGGCGGCGCGCAGGGTCGCCGTGGTCTCCGCCGCCAGCGAGTGCCGGCGATCCGGCGTCATGTCCTCCCGGAAGCGGAAGTCCGGCAGCGACGCGAGGTAGTTCGCGGCCAGGGCCAGGGCGATGGCGAGCAGGGCCTGCGTCAGCCGGTTCAGCCGGCGGACCGGCCGCACGGCGGCAAAGTCGTCCCGGGGCGGAGCCATGTTATTCCTGGCCCTCCACGGTGAGCACGGCGAGGCCGAGGCAGAGCAGCATCCCGCTAGCGTAGAGCACGAAGGGCCGGGCGTCGAGGATGCCGCGGGTGAAGTCCTCCATGTGCGAGAACGTGCGGAGGTGCGCGGCCGGTTCCCGGAGCCAGCCAAGCCACTCCCAGCTTTCGATCGGCAGCTTCTCGAGGGCGCCGCCCGCGGCGGTGAAGGCGAGCAGGCCGACGAAGGTGAGCAGCGCGGCCAGCGCCGAGCTACGGGTCAGGCAGCTGCAGAAGACGCCGAGCGCGACGTGTAGCAGGCCGCTCACGGCGATGAAGGCCAGGCCGCCCCCGAGCACGATGGGATCGCCCAAGCGAAAGTCGCCCGCCGTGCCGAGGCGTTGCGCGACGAGCGCAGGAAAGCCGGCGAACGCCACCCAGAACGTCAGCCACGTGAGCCAGACGGCCGTGAACTTCGCCCAGACGACCGCCGCCGGGCTCGCCGGCGTCGTGAGGAGCGCCGCCAACGTGCCCTGCCGGCGCTCCTCCGCGAAGCTGCGCATCGTCAGCAACGGCAGGACGCACAGCAGCGGGATCCAGAAGAGCTGGAAGGTCGCCTCCAGCGGGGTGGCCGTCTGCGGGGCCTCGGCCCCGTCGAGCACCGCGAACCAATGGACCGCGCCCATCAGCGCGAGGAACAGGGCCGCGGAGACCCAGGTGCCGCCGGCGAGGGCGGCGGCGCGGAGCTCGTGCGCGAGGAGGGTGCGGAAGTGGCGCATGATCAGGGGCGGCGGAGTTCCGCGGGGGAGCGGCGCGTGGCTGCGATGAAGATATCCTCGAGTCCGATGCGTTCCTCCGCGATCTCGCGCAACGGCAGGCCGGCCGCGATGAGGGCGGTGGCGAGCGTCTCCCGGGCGGGCGACGCGGCGGGGAGGGCGAGGCGGTAGCGCGTCCACCCTTCGGTCTCGCCGAGGGCCTCGATGAGCGCGGCGGGCTCGGCGGCGAGTGTCGCCCGTGTGACGTCCGCGAGCGTCGCGCGCGTGACGACGGTGAAGTTGGCGGTGGGAATCAGTTCGCGGCGGAGGTCCGCCGGGCGGCCTTGGGCGACGAGCCGGCCGCGGTTGATGATCACGACCTTGTCGCAGACCTGCTCGACCTCATGGAGGATATGGCTCGAGATCAGCACCGCCATCTTGCCGCGCAGCGACCGGATCAGGTCGCGGATGCCGACGATCTGGTGCGGATCCAGGCCGATGGTGGGTTCGTCGAGGATGACCACCTTCGGTTCCGCGAGCAGCGCGTCCGCAATCCCGACGCGCTGGCGGAAGCCCTTGGACAGCTGCCCGATGAGTTGGCGTGCGGCGCGGCGCGCGAGGTCGCAGTCCTCCATGACTTTCGCCACACGGGCGGTCACGCGGTCGGCGGGGACGTCCTTCAGGCGGGCGCGCAGCGTGAGGTATTCCTCCACCTTGAGGTCCTCCGGCAGCGGGTTGTTCTCCGGCATGTACGCCATGTGCCGCTTGGCCTCGGCGGGCTCGAGCGCCACGGAGACGCCCCAGATCGCCGCGCGGCCCGACGTGCCGGCCATCGTGCCCGCGAGGATGCGCATGGTGCTCGACTTGCCCGCGCCGTTGGGGCCGAGGAAGCCGACGATCTCTCCGGGTGAGACGGAGAAGGTGAGGTCCTCGACGGCCGTGAGGGAGCCGTAGCGCTTCGTCAGGCGTTCGGCCGCCACGGCGGCTTCCGGCAGCGGCGAGGCGTCGGCCATCGGGGGTTACTTGCCCGTCGGCAGGGCCGCGGGCGCGGCCACCGGGTTGAGCAGGCCGGGCTCGGAGCGGATCAGGCTGTCCTTGTATTCGCGCCAGACGTGGTCCTTGCGCAGGCGCTTGTCCATCAGGTTGAGCCACTTGGTCGCGGCGGGCAGGTCGCCCTTCGCGACGGCTAGGTTGGCCAAGGTCAGCATCGCGTAGCCGCGCCAGGTCTCGGCCACGCTCTCGTCGTTGGCGAGGGTCGTCAGCGCGGTTTCGCCGGTGGCGTCGCCGCCGTCCACGCGGGCGAGGGCCGACTCGAGGCGGGCCCGGGCACCTAGCGCCTTCACCACGGCGGTTTCGCCGGCTAGGCCGGCCAGGCGGGCGGCCTCGTCGAAGGCCTTGGCGGCCTCGGCGAGCTTGGCGGCGGCCTTCAGGTCATCGGCGACCTCGGTCATGGCGACGACGGCGAGGGCCTCGCCGGCATGCTTGGCGGCGAAGGCACGGCGGGCGGGCTCGTCCAGGCAGGCGTTATAGTCCTGGTGCAGGGCTTCCCGGCGACCGGCTTTCCAGACGAACTCGTAGAGGAGGAGGCCCAGGACGGCGAGCACCACGGCCGTGGTCCCGCGGACGAGGGCGGTCTTGTTGCGCTCCCAGAAGAGCCAGAGGCGATCTTCGGCGTCCGCGTTCTTGAAATCATCGTCGACGATCACGAGGTTACGGTCGTCTCCGCCCGGGGGCTTTTTCTTGTGACTATCGTCAGGCATGGGGGCTAAACCCTTGCGATGGGAGGCGAGGTGTCAACCCCCGCCTCCCCCTGCCTCCGGGCTTGTCCCCGCCTCCCGGCGGGTAAGTATGTCGGCCACCATGAGCGTTGCCGCCGCCCTCCTCTCCGCCCTCCGGACCGCCCAAGTCCAGGGCCAGTTGTCCGCCGCCGCCCTCGGTCAGGCCAGCGGGTGGCTCCAGTCGGGCGCCTTGCCCGCCGCCGCCTTGGAGTCGCTGGCCGACCTCATCGCCCGAGGGGCGTGGGCCGAACTCGAGGACCGTTTCTACAAGGGCATCGCCTTCGGGACCGGCGGCATGCGCGGCCGGACGGTCGGCCGGGTGTCCGCCGCCAACGAGCTGGCCGCCGACGGCGCCCCGGTCCGGGCGGCCGTGGGCTCCGCCTGCCTGAACGATATCAACGTCCTGCGCGCGGTGCTCGGTCTCTGGCGCCACGTCGCCGCCTCACACCCGTCCCCGCGAATCGTGATTGCCCACGATGTCCGCCACTTCTCCCGCCACTTCGCCGAGCTCGTGGCCTCCGCCTGGTCGCAGCTCGGCGGCGAGGCCTACCTTTTCGCCAACGCGCGTTCCACGCCGCAGCTCAGCTTTACCGTGCGTCACCTGGGAGCCCAGGCCGGCGTAGTCATCACGGCCAGCCACAACCCGTCGCACGATAACGGCTTCAAGTGCTGCCTCGGGCACGGCGGCCAGGTGACCCCGCCTGACGACGTCGCCATCGTCGCGGAGGTCGGCAAACTCGGGCCGGCGGACGTCGCTCCCTACCTCGAGAAGGATCTGGCCCGCGTGCGGATCGTCGACGCCGCCGCCGAGGAGGCCTACCTCGCCCGCGTGGCCGGTATCGTGCTCGAGCCGGAGCTGATGGCGCGCCATGCGCCCAAGGTCGTCTACACCAACCTGCACGGCACCGGCGACGTGACCGTGGTCCCAGCGCTCCGCCGCCTCGGCCTGGACCCGCACCTCGTGCATGAGCAGCTGGAGCACGACGGGCGCTTCCCGACCGTGCCCTCCCCGAACCCCGAGAGCCCCGCGGCCTTCGCGCTCGCGCTCAAGCTGGCCGGCGAGGTCGGGGCCGACCTCGTGCTCGCGACCGACCCCGATTCCGACCGCGTGGGCGTGGCCTGCCCGCAGGCCGACGGCGCCTACCGCCTGCTCACCGGCAACGAGGTCGCGGCGTTGCTCGCCGAATTCCGCCTCTCCGCCCTGAAGGACGCCGCCTTGATCCCCGCCGCTGGCTCCCCGCAGGCGGTCGTCCTCAAATCCCTGGTCACCACGCCGCTCGTCGCAGCGATCTGCGCCCGGCATGGCGTGCGCTGCGTCGAGACGTTGGTCGGCTTCAAGTGGATCGCCCGCAAGCTCGAGCGCTGGTCCCGGCAGCTCGCCGAGGGCGCCGGCGCCGACGCGCCGAACCTGCCGCTGCGCCGGCGGGCGCCGCTGGCGCTCCGCCACGCCAGCCTTTTCGTCCTCGGCGCTGAGGAGAGCTACGGCTACCTCGCCGACGACGCGGTCCGCGACAAGGACGCCAACGCGACGGTCGTGCTGCTCTGCGAGTTCGCGGCCTTGCTGCGCTCCCGCGGGCGCACCTTGCTCGACGCGCTCGATGTGCTGCATCTCAGCCACGGCGCCTACCACGAGGACCTGCTCAACCTCACGTTCGAGGGCGCCGAGGGCGCCGCGGCCATCCGCCGCATCGTCGCCTCGTGGCGCGCCCAGCCGCCCCGCGAGATCGACGGTGCCAAGGTGCTGCGCGTGACGGACTATGAGCGCGACGAAGTGCTTGATGCCGAGGGCGAGCGCGTGCCGCCGGAGGAGTTCATCCTCGCCGAGCTCGCCGACGGCCGCCGCGTCGCGGTGCGCGCCTCGGGCACCGAGCCCAAGGCGAAGTTCTACGCCTTCGCCCGCGCGGCGGTGGCCGACGCCGACGACCTGCCCGCCGCCCGGGCCCGCGCCCGCGCCGCCGCCCTTTCCCTTCGCGCCTGGCTCGAGGCCGACGCCCAGCGCCGCGCCCGTTGACCACCATGCGCCGCCTCTTGATCTTCCCTTGCCTCGCGTTGGCCGGTTGCGCGGTCCCCGCGAACGACCCGTCCTTTCGGACGGAGAAATCCCCCGCCGCCGCGGCGTTCGCCGGCGAGGCTCCGGCCGAAGGCACGCTGGAGGATCGGATCCGCGCAGCCAACGAGCGCAACGACCGGCGCCTGCGCGACGGCGACTGGCGCGCGGTCAAGCCGGCCGTCGGCCCGAAGCCTTAGGCCTAGCGTAGCTTCGTCCCGAAGTGCCGCTCGAAATAGACCTCGAGCGCCTCGGCGACGGCCTGTGCGGTCGCGGCCCGGTGTTCCGGGGTGTCGCGTTGCGGCGCCGGGACCTCGAATTGCGCCGCGTCGAGCCGGCCGCCGTCCCGCGAGCCATGTGCCGCGATGTCGTAAGCCCCGTTGAAGTAAGGGTCCGTCTTCGCCAGGACCTCCGCGGGCGAGGGGACGGCGGGCACGCCGCGTGCGGCGAGCAGGCCGCCGAGGCTGGTTTCCCCGCGGACCAGCTCGGAGAACTTCTCGGGTGTCCGCCGGCTCAGCGCCCTGAGCGAGGAACGGGCCGCCACCGTGTCATCGGCGTCGAGGCGGGCGTCGGGTAGGCGCAGGTCGTCGGCCTTGAGGAGGTAGCCGATCTCGAGCCGTTTCTTCGGATGGCCGTGGGAATGGATGTCGAGGTAGAGCCCGTGCGGTGACCGCGCCAGCACCGTCTGTTCCGCCGCGTCGATGGCGCCGTGGTACTCGCGCCAGGTCCGGATCGCGACCGGGTCCGTCGCGCCCTCGGCCAGCGCGCGGTTGCAGTCGACCTTCCGGCGGGAGAGTTCGCAGACGATCAGGTGAGGCGCGCGGCCGAATCGTACCCGCAGCGCATCGCTAATCGCCTCCGCCAGGGCGCGCGCATGGCTATCGCGTACGGTCACGCCCGTGGTCCGGTCCGGGATGTCCGCGGGCGCGATCGCGCCGTCGTGCGGCACGGAGAGCACGATCGGAAGCTCGCCGGGCCAATGCCGGATGTAACCCGTTTCGCCGGTACGGACCGGTACGGGCGTGGTCGGGGTGACGGGCGTGGTCGGACCCGGCGCGCAGGCCACCAGGAGGAGGCACGCGAGCAGGGCGGGTAGGCCGCGGGCCATGGCGTTCAGGCGACCGCCCCGCCGGCGACGAAGGCCGCGATGGCCCGGTCCTCGGGGACGTCGTCCGCGGTCACCGCGGTGCCGACGCCTTGGAGCAGCACGAAGCGCAGCTTCCCAGCGCGGACCTTCTTATCGCGCTTCATCGCCGCGAGCATCGGCGCCAGCGGCAGCGGCGCGCGCAGGCGATCGGGGAGGCCGTGCGCGCGGACCGTCGCGGCGACGGCCGTGGCTTCCTCCGCGGTGCAGCGCCCGAGGTCGGCCGACAAGTGGGCGGCCATGACCAGCCCGATTGCGACGGCCTCGCCGTGAAGGTAGGTGCCGTAGCCGGCGGTGGCCTCGATGGCGTGGCCGAAGGTGTGGCCGAGGTTGAGCAGGGCGCGGCCGCCGGTGGCGCGCGTCTCGCGTTCATCGCCGGCGACGACCGCGGCCTTGATCTCCACGCAGCGCCGGATGATCGCGGGCAGCAGCGCATGATTCCAGGCGAGCGGGGCGTTCGCCTGCAGCCGGCGAAAGAGGTCGGCGTCGGCCAGCAGGCCGTGCTTGATCACCTCGGCCATGCCGGCGGCGAACTCGCGCGGCGGCAGCGTCGCCAGCAGGTCGGTGTCGGCGAAGACGGCCGTCGGCTGGTGGAAGGCGCCGACGAGGTTCTTGCCGGCCGCGAGGTTGATGCCGGTCTTGCCGCCGACGGAGCTGTCGACCATCGCGAGCAGGGTGGTCGGCAACTGGTAGAAAGCGACGCCGCGTTGGTAGGAGGCCGCGGCGAAGCCCGCTAGGTCACCGATGACGCCGCCGCCGAGCGCGAAGACCGCGCTATCGCGGGCGATGCCTTGGGCCGCGAGGAAATCCCACGCGCGGGCGAGTTCGCCGGCGGACTTCGCGGTCTCGCCGTCGGCGGCCGTGACCAGCACGGGCATGCGCTGGGCCAGCTCCGCGACGAACGCCGGCTGGGCGGCGGCGACGCCGGGCGAGGTGAGGGCGGCGCAACGCTGCCCGGCCGCGAGTCGCCGGTCGGCGACGGCCAAGGCCTCGTGACGCAGGCCGGCGCCGATCCTCACGGGGTAGGAGCGGTCGCCTAGTTCAACCTGCACGGTCTCGGCCGACATGAGCCCAACGTGGCGGGCGAACGCGGCGGTGGCAAGCCAACCTAGCCGCCGAGGCCGGTGACCGAGCGGGCGTAGCCCCGCGG
>JBEELT010000019.1:0-22149 GCA_041167995.1 Verrucomicrobiota bacterium
GCACCTTGGCGGCGGTCTCGACCACGAGGCGGGAGACTTCGCCGCGGACTTCGTTCATCATCTTCACGCGATCGGCTTCGATGGCGGCCGTGGCCTTGGCGATGACTTCGGTCTGGGCGGCCTGGGCTTCGGCGCGGGAAGCTTCGATGGTGGCCTTGGCGGAGTTGCGGGCCTCGACGAGAATCTTGGTGGCTTCTTCAGAAGCGGCGACGAGCAAGGCTTCGGCGGTCTTCTGCGCGGAGGCGAGTTGGGCTTCAGCGGCGGAGCGGTCCTTCTGGAGCTGCTCGGCCTGGCGGATGCGTTCCTCGAGCTGGCCGAGGGCCGGCTTGATGGCGAACTTGTAGAGGACGAAGGCAAGGATCGCGAAGTTGATGACCTGGACGAGCAGGTGCGGGCCATCGACACCGAAGGAGCCGAAGAGCTTGATGATGTCGCCGAGGGGGCCGTGGGATTCGGTGGCGGCGGCGCCGTGGGCGGCGGCCTTGGCAGGTTCGGCGGCGAGGAGAGCGGAGAGGAAGGTCATGGTGAGTACTTTGAAATAGGTGTGGGTTTCAGCGCTGGGAAAGAGAAGTGGCGGGCCCCTTACGGGGCCGCGCCACGTGACCGGTTACTTCGCGAGGAAGATCGCGTAGAACGCGACGGCTTCAGCGAGAGCCATGCCCAGGATGGACTGGACGAGGATCTTACCGGAAGCATCCGGATTGCGACCCACGGATTCGACGGCCTTGGCGCCCACGAGACCCACGCCGATAGCGGCAGCGAGACAGCCGGCAGCGGCAGGGAGGGAACCAGTGATTTCAGCGATGATCATGTTGTTTTGTTTTTGGTTTTTCCTTGGCGCGCCGCCGGGGGATTCCCGGCATGTCGCGCGCCTCGAAAGCGAAAGGTCAGTGGGCGTGCTCCTCGTCGTGGCCACCTTCGTGGTTGCAGATGAGGCCGATATACACGGCGGAGAGGAGGGTGAAGACGAAGGCCTGAATGAGACCCACGAGCACTTCGAGGAGACCGGCGATAGCGGGGACGACGTACGGGGCGATACCGCCGAGGGCGTGGATCAGGTTCTCGCCGCCGAAGACGTTACCATAGAGACGGAACGAAAGGGAGATGAGGCGGAAAGCGATGGAGACGACTTCGATACCGCCCACGCCGAGGAAGATGAAGCTGAGCATGATCCACATCGGGGTGCTGAGTTCCTTCTTATCCGCTTTGTTGCCGAAGAGGTCGAAAATCAGCACCTTGAAGCCCGCATAGCGCAGCACGAAATAGGTCCAGGCGACGAACGAGATAATCGACAGCGCGAGGGTGGTGTTGAGGTCGGAAGTCGCCGGGCGGATCGCTTCCCAAGTATAGCCTTCTTTGAACTTTTCCCAAAATGTCAAAGTGCTGTTCTTTTGGAGTTTTTCGAACTGCTCTTTCGTCAATAAACTATTGGCTGCAACGTCTTTGCTGTGTTCGTCGAAGCCGACTCCAAAATCGGCAATCCTGGCTTGAACCACTTCACCCTGCTTCACTCCTGTGGAGGATTGTTCAATAACGATGCCTTTGTTTGCTTTGATCGTCTTAATCGTCGATTCCTGCCCTGATCCAGGAGCAACGATAAAAGTACTGTCGTTCATTCTCGGAGCGTACTTGATAGTGCCGACGCCGGGGAGCAGGCCGCTCCAGTTCATCAGCAGGATGAAGATGAAGAAACCGCAGAGGGTGGGGAATACCTTGCCGATCATGCTCTTGCCGACGATTGGCTCGAGGGCGTCGCGGAGACCGGAGGCCATATTCTCGACGAGGGCCTGACCCTTATTCGGGACGATCTTTGGCGTGCCGATGAGGACACGGATGGCGATGATGATGATGGCCGCGAGGATCCAGGTGGTCAGGATTGAGTTGGAGACTGGAATGCCGCCGATCTCAAAGAGGTCGGTTGCCTTCGGATTGACGCCTTCAGCGCTCGCAAGAGCGAAGGCTGGGGCAAAGAAACTGAGGAGGAAAAGAGGGCGCATTTAGACGCGGGAAAGGATTGGTGAACGATTCCCTGCAAGATGGTCAACCCTGCGAGCACCCCCTGCCCCAGAGTAAGCACCCCTACGCACCTCCTATTAGATGAACTAATCCACCCCGCCCTTACGGAGAGAGGCGCACGATGTCCCAAACGCCCTTATTCAGGGTGTAATGGAAGCGGTCGTGGAGCCGATTGGTCCGCCCCTGCCAGAACTCGAAGCAGGTCGGGGCCAGGCGGTATCCGCCCCAATGCGGGGGCTTCGGGACCTGGCCCTCGGGATAAGTAGCTTTCAGCTCAGCCAAGCGGGCCTCGAGAACCCCGCGATCGGCGATGATATCGCTCTGCTTGGAGGCCAAGGCTCCCAACTGGCTACCGTAGGGGCGGCGCGCAAAATAAGTCACCGATTCTTCCTCGGAAGTCTTTATTAGTGAACCAGTTATGTGAATCTGTCGCTCGAGCGAAAACCACGGGAAAAGGAGGGTGACCCGGGGGTTGGCGGCGATTTCCTCCCCCTTCTTACTGTCGTAGTTAGTGAAGAAGGAGAAACCACGCTCGTCGGCAGCCTTGAGGAGCACGGTCCGGGAGGAGGGGAACCCATCGCGGCCAAGGGTCGAGAGGACCATGGCGTTAGGCTCGATGACCCCGGCGGTCTTAGCCTGCTCGAACCACGCCTTGAACTGGGCCAACGGATGATCGAGCAGCTCATGACGGTCAATACCGTGGGCGGCATACTCTTTACGGAATTCCGAAAGGTCCATGCCGTGACTCTAAACGAAGCAGCCCGCCCTGCAAGCGTTAGCACCCTTCCCTCTCGCCAGACCAGTCCGCTCGCTCACCTTAGAAGAAGTGAATCTCGTGCTCATAACCGCCCCCGAAGCCGAGTGCGGATTGTCGCCCGATGACGCCCGCGCCCGCCATCTGCGCGAGACGGTCGGGCTCGCGGTCGGCGGCAAGTTCCATGTGGGCATCGAGAACGGCCTGCGCGGTATCGCGACCGTCACCACGCTCGCACCGCAGCTCACCTTCACCGTCGCCTGGGAAAAATCTCTGCAGGCTCGCCTGCCACTCACGGTACTCATCGGGCTACCGCGTCCGCAGACCGCGAAGAAAGTCCTGCACGACCTCGCGAGCCTCGGCGTGGCGAAGATTATCTTCTTCGAATCTGAAAAAGGAGATCCGGGCTATCTCACGAGCTCACTCTGGAAAGACGGCGAATGGCGCGAGCATGTCATCAAGGGAACCGAGCAGGCGTGCTCGGCACTCGTACCCGAAGTGACGCGCGTCGGCTCGCTGACCGAAGCACTCATCGGCCTCGAGGCGAATACGTGGAAGCTCGCACTCGATCCGTATGAAGCGACGGGGGCTCCGGAAATTTCCTCCCCAGCGAAAGCCGCCGTGCTCGCCATTGGCCCGGAACGCGGCTTCGCGGAAGCGGAACGCGCGACGCTGCGTACCGCAGGCTTCAGCTTCGCGCATCTCGGCGACCGCATCCTGCGCGTCGAAGCCGCGGCGCTCGTCGGCGGCGCGCTCATGCTCGCGCAGCTGCGCGCCTGGGCGAAGCACCGGCCGGTCGACGGCTGATCACTCCGCGGCCTTGCGGACAAGCACGGACGCGGCGGGCTGTCCTTTGCCTTTGCCGATCACCTTACGCAGCTTCCAACCTTCGGGGACCGGGACTTCGTAGCCGCCGGGCGCTTCGAGGATCACGCGCACGTGCGCGCCCTCTTCGGCGTAGCTCACCGCCGTCGCGGCGATCTCCGCGCCCTTGGTCTGCCACAGCTCCCAGGGCGGATCGGCGAACACCAGGTCGAAGCGGCCTTCGGCCACGCCGGGCTTCGTCGCGTCGCCGGTGATCTTGGTGAAAGGCAGTTCCGCGAGGCCCATCGACTTTGCGACCGCGGCGGCGTTAGCCGTGAGTTCCGCGCCGATGCGCTGGTCGACGCAGGTCGCACGCACTGCACCGCGGCTGAGCGACTCGAGGCCGTAGGCGCCGGTGCCGGCGAAGAGATCGAGCACGGCCGTGCCCGGCACGAACGCCGCGAGCGAATTAAAGACCGCCTCACGGATGTAATCCGTGGCTGGGCGTACGCCGCCCTGCGTGGGGACGCGGAGCGGGATTCCTCGAGCGATGCCGCCGGTGACGCGCATATCACCAAGTTCGCGCGACCGCGCGGAAGGTCAACGGCGTTCGGCGCCGAGCGCCTGCCGCGTGGGCGACCAGCACGTGGTGCGTCCGCCGACCTCGGCGCGGACCAGCGGCTTCTTCGACCGCGGACACCGGCCGCCATCCTTCCAGCGATGATTGAAGAGCCAGGAGTCGGGCGGATCGGACCAATCCTTGCCGATGACATCCATCGCCTCCGCGCAGACCTCGCGCAAGGTCGCGTGCAGCTTGCGGACGGACTTCGGCCCGAACGCGCTCGCCTTAGCCTCAGGGTGGAAGCCCGCGCGCCAGAGGACCTCGTCGGCCATCCAGTTACCGATGCCCGGGAAACGCTCCTGCATCAACAGGACCGCCTTGATGGACGTCCGCGCACGACGGCGCAGGAAAGCGGCGACCAATCCGGGCGTGAAATCGTCGGACAGGATCGCGGGCGGGATCTTTTCCCACCACGGCGGAACGCCATCCCCTTGCCAGAACAGGACGCGGCCGAACTGCCGCGGATCGACGAAGACGAGCTCCTTGCCGCCGGCCATCGTCAGCTGAAAATGATCGTAAGGCGTCGGCTCGCGCTCCGCGTCCCCGGCCTCGAGCCGGCCCGTCATGCCGAGGTGCACGCCGAGCCAGGCGCCGCCGGCAAAGCGGAAGGCCATCTGCTTGGCCGCGGCGAAGGACTCGAGCAGCTTCGCGCCCGTGAGCGCCTTGGCCAGCGTCCGCGCGTCGAGGCCGCGACCGACCCGTGCCTTCGGGTTCAGGCGCACGCCGACGACCTTGCGCCCCAGGCCGGGATTCCAGCGCTTCCGGAAATACTCCACTTCGGCGAGTTCGGGCATGGTTCGGACTTCCAAAAGACGGGGCCGGGACGAAACTGCAAGTCATGCCCTGCTTCCGTCTCCTGCTCCTCACGGCCGGCGCGCTCGCCGCCGCGGCCGAAGTGGTGCCGACCGGCGCCGGCTCCTACCTCCGCGGCCTGCCCGAGGGCGCGAAGGGCCCGCCCGTCGCCCCGTTCGTGACGGCGGAGGTGAAGCGCCCGGTGCCCACGAACACCTGGTGGAGTTCGCTCGCCTGGCTACCGCTCTCGGAGACCCTCTTCCCCCACCCGCTCTCCGCCAAAGCGACGAAGGACGGGCTCGCGCTGGGCTACCCTGGCGCCGCGATCACCGCGAACGAGCATGCCATCATGGGCTCCTACGCCCTGGACCTGACCATCGGCCACACCGCGGTCGCCGAGTTCCGCGACGCGCGCGTCGCCGATTGGTCCGACGCCACCGTGACCGCGCGCTTCGGCGAAAAGACGTCGGGGTTCACCGTCACGCTCGGCCACGGCCTGCCCTTCGTCTACTGCACCTATGACGGCGGTGCCCCCGTGGTGCGCTTCAAGGCGGCCTCCAAGGTCATCCGGGACCAAGACGGCGAACTCGTCGTCCAGGTCGCTGGGCGTACCTACGGCCTCTACGCGCCCTCCGGCGCGGGCTGGTCGGGCCAGGGGACGAACTTGCTCACGGTGAATCCGAAGAAGGGAAGCAATTGGTTCAGCGCGGCCATCCTGCCCGACGACCGCCCCGCCACGCTCGACGCCTTCCGCGCCCGCGCGCACAACCACGTCACGCGGCTCGACGTCGCCGCCACCTTCGACCCGGCGACCCGCCGCGTGCAGGCGACCTGGACGCCGACGTTCACGGTCAAGGAGGCGGGGACACCGGGTGCGTTGTTCGCGCGCTACCCGCACCAATGGCGCTCCGCCTCGCAGCCCGCCCAGTTCACCTACGGCAGCGTGCGCGGCCCGATGAAGGTCGAGGCGTGGACGCAAGGCGGACAGGAAAACTATGCCCTGCCGCCGCTCCTTGCGGACCTGCCGGTGACGCCGAACGCCGACCGCGCGAAACTGCGCGCGCTCCTCGCGCAGGACCTCGCCGGCACGCCGTCGCTCCGCGGGGATACCTACTGGCTCGGCAAGCAGCTCGGCAAGTGGGCCTCTTTGCTGGGGCTAGCGGAGCAGCTGGGCGACGCGCCCGCCGTGGCGGAGTGTGAACGCCGCCTGAAGACCGCGCTGGAGAACTTCCTCACCGCCACCGTCGACGGTCGCCCAAAGAAGGCCGGCGAAGGCGTCTTCGTCTATGAACCTCGCTGGGGGACGTTGATCGGCTACCCGGCCAGTTTCGGCAGCGACGTCGAACTGAACGATCACCATTTCCACTTCGGCTATTTCTTGCGCGCGGCAGGGGTGCTCGGCCGTCGGGACCCGGCCTGGCTCGCCCGCTGGCGTCCGATGGTCGATCTGTTGGTGCGCGACATCGCTAGCGGCGACCGGGCGGATCCGCTCTTCCCTTACCTCCGCTGTTTCGACCCGTACGCCGGGCATTCTTGGGCGAGCGGCCACGGACGCTTCGGCGACGGCAACAACCAGGAGTCTTCCAGCGAATCCATCAACGCTTGGTATGGACTCCTCTTGCTCGCCGAGGCGACGGGCGACACCCGCCTGCGCGATCGCGCGGCCTGGCTGCTCGCCACGGAGGTCGCCGCCATCGAGGATTATTGGTTCGACGCACAGGGCGACCTTTTCCCGCCCGCGTACTCGATCGAGGTCGTGACGATGATCTGGGGCGGGAAGGGCGCGAATGCGACCTGGTTCGACGCCAACCCCCAGTCGCTGCATGGTATCAATTTTCTCCCGCTGACGCCGGGTTCGCTCTACCTTGGCCAGCATCCTGATTATGCCCGGCGCAATCACGCGGGTTTGGTCAAATCACTGGCCACCTTTCGCGCCAAACAGGCCAAAGGTCCCGCCCCCAATGCTCCGTTCAATCATTGGGCGGATATCTTGTGGATGCAGCAGGCAATGTTCGATCCGGCGGGAGCTCGTAAAGCTTGGGAAGGGCGCCCGGTCAACTTCAAGCCGGAGGCGGGTAATTCGCTTTGTTTTACCGAAGTATGGATCAGCGCTTTCGAGGCCAATGGTCCGGCCACGTTGGAATCCACCAAGGGAAAACCGTGGCAAGCCGACTTTGTCGGCGGCAAATCAATCAAATAAGGCGCTGTCGGCATTCGCGCCGCAAGTTCCCTTTGCGGGGGGAGCTGCGGATTTTCCGTCCGCGCCGAAGGCGCGCCGTAAAAAATTTTCGCTGACATTAAAACATCTGAAGGACTTGATACTCGTCATGCATACCGCCTCCCCGACGCGCTACGCCGACGCCGCCTTCCAAGCACGCTGCGGGCGCTCCGGCCTGCATCTCCCGAGGATCGCACTCGGGCTCTGGCATAACTTCGGCAGCGTCGACGACCCGGCGGTCGCGCGCGCGATCGCGCTGCGCGCCTTCGACCTCGGGGTGACGCACTTCGACCTCGCCAACAACTACGGTCCCGTCCCCGGCTCGGCGGAGGAGACCTTCGGCCGGATCCTCCGCGAGGACCTCGGGGCTTACCGTGACGAACTGATCATCTCGACCAAGGCCGGCTACACCATGTGGCCGGGCCCGCACGGCGACTTCGGCTCGCGCAAGTACCTGCTGGCCTCGCTCGACCAGTCGCTCGAGCGGCTGGGGCTCCCCTACGTCGATATCTTCTACAGCCACCGCCGCGACCCGCACACGCCGATGGAGGAGACGATGGGGGCCGTCGCCACCGCCGTGAAGTCGGGCAAGGCGCTCTACGCGGGGATCTCAAACTACAACCCGGCGGACACCGCCCGGGCCTGCGCGCTCCTGCGCGACCTCGGCACGCCCTGCGTGGTCCACCAGCCCAAGTACAGCCTGTTCGAGCGGACACCGGAAGCCGGCTTGCTCGACGTGGTGGAGAAGGAGGGCCTCGGCTGTGCGATTTTCTCGCCGCTCGCCCAAGGCCTGCTCACCGACCGCTACCTCCAGGGTATCCCGGCCGACGCCCGCGCCGGCAAGCCGCACGGCTTCCTCCGCCCCGAGCAGATTGACGCGGCGAAGCTAGCGAAAATTCGCGCCCTCGGCGAGATCGCCCGCGAACGCGACCAGCCCCTCGCTTCCCTCGCGCTCGGCTGGGCGCTCCGCGACCGCCGGGTGACCTCGGCCATCATCGGGGCCAGCAAGGTCAGCCAGCTGGAACAGTGCGTGGCGGCCGCGAAGGCCGCGCCATTCACCTCCGACGAGCTCCGCCGCATCGACGCCATCACCCTCGGCTGATACTCCGGGGTTGTCCCGGCCCGGCGACCCGCCAACTGTAGCCGCATGTCCGCCGGCCCCGCCGCCCTCCCCTTCAAAATCAGCGTCCTCGTCTTCCTCCGCGACGAGGCGGGGCGACTCCTGCTCCTGCAGCGCACCAAGGCGCCGAACATCGGATGCTGGAGCCCGCCGGGCGGCAAGCTCGAGATGGCCACCGGCGAGTCGCCCTTCGAATGCGCGGTCCGCGAGACGAAGGAGGAGACTGGCGTGGACATCGCGACCTCCGACCTCCACCTCTTCGGCATGGTCTCCGAGAAGGGCTACGAAGGCCAGGCGCACTGGCTGATGTTCCTCTTCGATTGCCGCCGCCCGCTCTGCGGCCTGCCGCCGACCATCGACGAGGGGCGCTTCGCGTTCTACACCCGCGCGGAACTGGCGACCACACAGGTCCCCGAGACCGACCGCACCTTGATCTGGCCGGTGTGGGACGAGCATCGCCGCGGCTTCATCGCCTACCGCGCCGAGTGCGATCCCGGCGCGCCCCTGCGCATGACGGTCGAGGAGACGCAGGCCCGGCCCAACCTCGACTGACGATGGACGCCGCGGGCGCCGCCGCCGAGTTCAAGCGGACCAACCGCAAGCCGGCCTACCCGATCGGCGAGGCGCTCCGCACCTACCTCGCGCGCGAGGGCCGCGAAGTCCCGCTGCCGGTCACCTACGCGCAGCTGCGCAACTTCACCGCGGCGATGCCGCTGCTCGAGCGGGGCAAGGACACGCTGTGGGAGACGGTCGCCTACCCGCGCGACGAGATGGACCGCCTCTCGCAGGGCCTCCTGGAGACTTACGCGCTGCTGCGCGGCGAGGGCGGCATGAAGGTCTTCAGCCACGTCTATGTGGACCGCGTCGACTTCTGCTCCTTCGGCAATTCGCAGCCCTTCCGCGTCCGGATCGTCAACGCCTACAACGAGAACCACGACTACTTCTACGTGAAGGTCGGCGATGCCTCCCGCGTGTGCGGGCTGGAGCTGGAGCACCTGCTCTCGCCGAACCGCATGCTCTACCTCACCTGGGGCGAGACGCTGGTCGAGGAGCACGTGACCGGCATCCCCGGGGACATCTTCGCCACCAGCTGGCTCGAGGCCGGCCAGCACCACCCGGTCCGGCTCGCGAAGGAACTGATCAAGTTCGAGGAGCGCTGCCTCGTCCGCCTGCTCGGGGACATGCGGGCGTACAACTTCGTCATCGCGGTCACGCCGGATTTCGACGCCACCGCGATCCGCGTCCGCGCGATGGATTTCGACCAGCAGTCCTACGACGGCCGCCTGCGCTTCTACCTCCCGGGTTCCTTCAAGGAGAACCGCCCGTTCACGCAGCTCTGCGCCAAGCACATCAACGCGGCTTCCGCCGCCCAGTATCGCCGCGAGGAGCAGTCCCTGATCCACCGGCGCCACCTGGCCGCGCCCGACCGGGTGAAAGACCTGCTGGCCGCCATGCGCGCCAACCCCTTGACCAGCCCCGAGAAAGCCCGCGAACTGGCCGAGGGGCTGGCGGAATACCACCGGGACCCGGCCTTCCGGCAGGAGGCCGACATGGCCGGGCTGATCGAGGCGAGCCTGGCCCGGCTGGACCGGGTCCTGCGCTCCGGATAGTAATCGCTGGACAGGGGGTTCACGAAGCCGACATTCTCGGAAGCCTGCGATGAGCGACTCCCTACGGCATGAATGCGGCATTGCCCTGGTCCGGCTGACGAAGGACCTGAAGTGGTACCAGGAGAAGTATGGCTCGCCGCTCCACGGCTTCAACCAGCTGTTCCTGCTCATGGAGAAGCAGCACAACCGCGGCCAGGACGGCGCGGGCATCGGCTGCGTCAAGATCGGCGCCGAGAACGGCGAGGCGTTCCTCTTCCGCGACCGCGAAATCGGCGCCCAGGGTCTGACGCAGATCTTCACCCGCCAGATCAAGACCTACGCCGACCAGGTCCGCGAGGGCGTCATCCTGCCGGAGTTCCCCGAGACGGTGAAGCGCCACTTCGATTTCGGCGGCGAGGTGCTCCTCGGCCACCTCCGCTACGGGACGTCGGGCAACTTCGATTCGGTCTCCTGCCACCCGTACGCGCGCAAGTCCATCTGGCCGACGCGCAACCTGTTGGTCGCCGGCAACTTCAACCTCACCAACACCTCGGACCTGAATAGTTCGCTCACCGAGCGAGGCGCCCACGTCATCTACTCGACGGACACGCAGTCCATCCTCGAGGAGATCGGCTTCTGGCTGGACGAGGAGCATGACCGCCTCTTCAAGGCCTTCAAGGACCAGGGCCTGAGCGGCATGGCCGTGCAGGATGAGATCTCCAAGCACCTCGACGTCGGCAACGTCCTCCGCAAAGCGGCGAAGAACTGGGATGGCGGCTACGCCATCGCCGGACTCATCGGCAACGGCGACTCCTTCGTGCTCCGCGACCCCAACGGCATCCGACCCTGCTGGTACGTGCAGACCGAGGACCTCTTCGCCGTCGCCTCGGAGCGCGTCGCCCTGATGACGATCGTGGGCGTCGCCCAAGAGGACGTGCACGAGCTACCGCCCGGCCACGCCCTCATCATGAAGGCGGACGGCCGCCACTCGGTCGAAGTCGTGCACACGCCGGGCGAACGCCGGCACTGCTCCTTCGAGCGGATCTACTTCTCGCGCGGCAACGACCCCGAGATCTACGCCGAGCGCAAGGCGCTCGGGGCCGCGCTCGCCGACGAGGTCCTGGCGCTGATCCAGGACGACCATCAGCACGCGATCTTCTCCTACATCCCGAACACGGCGGAGATCGCCTGGTACGGCCTGATGGAGGAGCTCCGCCTCCGCCGCCGCTCGCAGGTCCGCGGGCAGCTGATTGAAGCGCAGCGGGCCGGGAAGCTCGACGAGGCCACCATCGACCGCCTCGTGCTCGGCGGCTGGCCGCGCGGGGAGAAGGTCGCCCACAAGGACGTCAAGCTGCGCACGTTCATCTCCCAGGAGAAGAACCGCATGCAGATGGCCTCGCACGTCTACGACATCTCCTACGGCACCGTGAAGGAGGGCGACACCCTGGTCTGCGTCGACGACTCGATCGTCCGCGGCACGACCCTGCGCCAGTCGATCCTGCGCATCCTCGCCCGCCCCAACCCGAAGCGCATCGTCATCGCCTCCACCGCGCCGCAGATCCGCTACCCGGACTGCTACGGCATCGACATGTCCGAGATGGGCAAGTTCCTCGCCTTCCAGGCGGCGGTCGCGCTCTGCAAGGACCGCGGCATGGGCGACCTGCTGCGCGAGGTCTACGAAGACTGCGCCGCCCAGGCGAAGCGCCCGACCGCCGAGCTGCGCAACCACGTGAAGCGGATCTACGATGCCTTCACCGAGGAGGAGATCGCCGCCAAGGCGGCCGAGCTCGTCTACCCGGTGAAGTCCGGCTGGAAGGGCGAACTCGTACTGGTCTTCCAGAAGATCGCGTCGCTGCACCGGGCCTGCCCGACGAGCCTCGGCGATTGGTACTTCACGGGAGATTACCCGACCCCGGGAGGGCTGGGCGTGCTCAACCGCGCCTACATGAACTACTGGGAGAAGCGCGAAGGCCGCGCCTACTGATCAGGCGTAGAGCCGGTAAGGCGCCGTGCGGGCCCGGAAGGACGCCGCGTCGGCGTCCCACTTCGCCTGCCAGCGCGCGAGGTCGACGCGAGCGCCCTTCTGGCGCAGCTCCTCGAAGAAGGCCTCGCTACCGGTATGCTTGATGAAAAGGTCCCGCTGGGTACCGGTCGCGCGCGCGAACGGGTTGCTGGGATCCCAGAGACAGCTCTGGCGCATCATGTGCAGGGAGATCGCGCACGGCTTGAACCGGGCCCAATCGGAGACGGTGGTGTAGACGCCCTGGGTGCCGTCGGCCAAGGTGCGCGGCTCCAACGTCAGGCCGGGCACGGCCGGCCCGAGGGCGGCGACGATCTCGGCCGACTTGCGCCGGCCGGCGCGGAGGAAGCGGAACGGCTGCTGCCCGGCGGCGCCGTGCGTGAACTCGCCGAGCTGGCAACCCAGGCCGGTCATCGCGTAACCGAGCGCGGCCTGCGGCGTGGCGATGAACGGCGACGTCGGCACCCAGGTCAGGCCAGTCTGGTCCCAGGTCCGGGCGCGCGACCAGTTACGCAGCGGGATGACCTCCAGTGAGCCGCGGCGGCGCGTGGCCTCGTCGAGATCGAGCACACCCGGGGTCGCGACGGCCCAGCGGGCGATCTCGCCGATGGTGAGCCCGTGCACGTAGGGCATCTCATAGGAGCCGACGTAGCTGCGCCACTTGCGGTCGAGGAACGGGCCGTCGACCTTCTCGCCGCCGAGCGGGTTGGGCCGGTCGAGGACGATCACGCGGATCGGGCTCGGCATCGAGAAGCAGGCCTCGATCACGAGACGCAGGCAGCTGATGTAGGTGTAGGAGCGGGAGCCGATGTCCTGGAAATCGACCACGACGACGTCGAGGCCCTCGAGCATCTCGGGGGTCGGGCGGCGCGTCGCGCCATAGAGCGAGTAGACCGGGAGGCCGGTGCGCGCATCCTTGGCGTGCTTGACCACGATCTCCGCCGCGGCGGTGCCGTCGATGCCGTGCTCCGGCCCGAAGAGCTTGGTCAGGCGGACGCCGGGGGCGCGCGCGAGGACGTCGGCCGTGCGTTGCCCGGCGCCATCGCGGCCAGCGCGGTGCGTGACGAGCCCGCACCGGAGGCCCTTGAGCGCGGCGAAGCCTTGCGCGGCGAAGGTGTCGATGCCCAGGACGGTCCGGCCGGTCGGAACCGGCGGTTTCGGCGTCGGCGTCGCGGGCGCGGTGGGACCGACCGAGCCGCCACCGGCGCCCGCGGAACAACCGGCGAGGAAGGCGGCGCCCAGCGAAGCTAGGGCGGAATGACGGACGAAGTCGCGGCGATCCATGGAAGGGTAAGCCCGCTCATCCTTCCCCGAATCCGGGCGGGTTCAAAGGTTGATTTCGATTTTCTCGGTCAGCGAAAATCCGTTTGCAGGCGAGGCGGCGGCGGCCAGCGTGCTCCCATGCGCGTCGCCCTCCTTGGCTCCGGTCGCGGCTCCAACGCCGAGGCGGTCCTCCGCGCGCAGGCCGAGGGCCGTCTCGGCCGCGCCCGGGTCGTCGGCCTTTGGTGCGACGTCCCGACCTGCAAGATGCTGGAGCTCGGCCCGAAGTACGGCGTCCCCGCCCGGTTCCTGGATACCGGTCCGTTCAAGACCAAGTTCTCGCCCGAACGCGAGCTGGCCTGGGCGGACGACCTGAAGGCGGCCGGCGTCGACCTCGTCGTGCTCGCCGGCTTCATGCGCGTGATCAAGGCCCCCCTGCTCGAGGCGTTCGCTGGCCGCATCATCAACCTCCACCCCAGCCTCCTCCCCGCTTTCCCCGGGCTGGACGGCATCGGCCAGGCCTGGAACGCCGGCGTGCCGGAGAGCGGTTGCACCGTGCATTGGGTCAACGCGGAGATCGACGGCGGCGCGCACCTCGGCCAGAGCCGGGTCACCCGCGCGACGGACGACACCCTGGAGTCGTTCGCACAGAAAATCCACGCCGCCGAACACACGCTGCTGCCCGCAGCGATCGCCCGCCTGAGCGAGACCCTTCCCCGATGATCGAACTGAAGTGCCCCATCCACGAGGACATGGTCCAGCCGCTGGAGGACCATTTCTGCGAACTGACCCGCTCTTTCTGGATGCTCTTCCATGAGGGCCCCGGGAAGCCGCATTTCTTGATGGGCTACTTCGAGGCCAAGGCCGAAGCCGACGAAGCTTGGGCCGACCTGCGCAAAGCCTTCAAGAAGCTGCCGGACGCGTACGAGTCGACGACGCTGGTCGATAAGGACTGGAAGGAAGCCTACAAGGAGCACCTCAAGCCCTGGGACCATGGGCGCCTGCACTGGGTGCCGGCCTGGATGCGCGGGCAGTACGCCGTGCCCGCCGCCGCCGCGGTGATCTGGTTCGACGCGGGCCTAGCCTTCGGGACGGGCGACCACCCGACAACCCGCCTGTGCGCCATCCGGATGATGGACTTCCTCGCGACGCATCCCGCGGCGACGGTGTCGATGACCGACGCCGGCTGCGGTTCAGGCATCCTCGCGCTCTCCGCGGCCCGCCTCGGCTGCGGCCGCGTGGCCGGCTTCGACCGCGACCCGGAATCCGTGCGCGTCAGTATCGCCAACCGCGTCGACAACGGCTTGGCCGACGAGTCCGCGGTCTTCCACCACGCCGGGCTCGAGGAGGGCTTCAAGCTGACCGGCCGCGCCGACGTCGTGCTGGCGAACATCATCAGCGACGTGCTCTGCATCTACGCCGACAACCTGGTCGACTCGGTCAACCCCGGTGGGGTGCTGGCCTTAAGCGGAATCCTCGCCAAGGAGCAGGCGGCGGTGCGGGAGCATTTCGAAGCCAAGGCCAAGGCCGCCTGGGGCGAGGCGACGACGACCGACGGCCGGGTGATGGGCGAATGGAGCGACGTCGCCTTGTTCCGCCCGCTCTGAACCGCGGAGGAAGGTTGCGGGTCGGCCGATTACCCCTTTCCCTCCTGGAATGGAAACCAAGACGGCCCGGGGACTCCGGTATGCGCGGTGGGCCTCATGGGCCCTCGCCGCGCTGTGCGTCGGCCTCGGGCTCGTCGAACTGCTGGGCGGCTTCACGCTCGGCCCCTGGCGGATCCCGCCCCGCTGGAACCCGGCGTTCGTCACCTTCCCCGTCGCGCTGCAGGTCGAGTGCTGGTTCTTCTTCCTGTACGCCGCGCTGCTCCTGACCCCCTGGCAGCGAACCGCGTCCGACCGCCGCTGGTGGCTCGGCTTCGCAATCCTCTCCGTGGCTTCGGTGCTCTTCGCGTTCGCGATGATCTCGGAAGTCATGGCGAAGAACTACCTCGCGGCCGCGCAGCACCAGAAGGCGCGCCTGCCGGTCTTCCAGGCGATCCTGCTCTTCCTCTCGCTCGGCCAGATTCCGGTGGCGCTCTTCACGCGCAAGCCGGACCTGCTCGACTGATCAAGGCGCGGCGAACAGTTGGCGCCAAGGGATGAACCAGGGCCAGACGAGTACGATGACCAGGAAACTCAGCGTGATGCCCGCCGGGACTTCGCGCCTGCGTCCGGCGAGTACCCGCGGCAGGACGTAAGCGATCAACCAGACCGACTTGTAGAGGACCTGGAAGACCAGCAGCCAGAGGAACGCCTCCGGCTGACGGACGCCGAGCACGGACATCGCGAGGATGGCCAGCCAGAGCGAGCCGACCAGCGTACGCCATCCCGCGCTCTCGGGAAAGACGCCCTGGTCCGTGGACGACGGCCGGAGCAAGGTCCCGAAACCGATCGGCACCAGGATCAGGATGTTGGCCCAGAAGAGCCACCCGAGGGCCGTCATCGGTCAGAGCGACGCGTGCAGCGCCTCGGCGCGGCGCAGCGCTTCTGCGAGCGTCGGCGCCGTCACGGTGATGTGGCCCATCTTGCGTCCTGGCGCGGCCTTGCCCTTGTCGTAGAGGTGCAGCTTGGCGGAAGGGTCGGCGAGGACCTTGGTCCAGTCGGGCTCCTGGCCGTCGCGCCAGACGTCGCCGAGCAGGTTGACCATGGCGGAAGGCGCGAGCGGCTTGGTGCCGCCGAGCGGCAGGCCGCACACGGCGCGGACATGCTGTTCGAACTGGCTGGTCTCGTTCGCGTCGAAGGTCTGGTGGCCGCTGTTGTGCGGGCGGGGGGCGAGCTCGTTGACGACGATGCGCCCGTCCTTCACAAACATCTCGACGGCGAGGAGGCCGACCAGCTGAATCTTCTCGGCGATGCTCAACGCTAAGGCGCGGGCTTCCGCGGCGGTGGCCTCGGCGATGCGGGCAGGCGAAAGCGAAAGATGGAGGATGTGATTACGATGGATATTCTCGGCCGGGTCGTAGACCGCGGTGCGACCGTCGACCGTGCGCGCGACCAACACGGAGATCTCGAGCTGGAAGGGAATCCACGCCTCGAGGACGCCCACGGCGCCGCCGATCTTCGCCCAAGCGGCGGCGAGGTCGGCCTCGGCAGTCGGCAATTTGACCTGCCCCTTGCCGTCATAACCGAAATCCGCGGTCTTGAGCACGCACGGGAAACCGATGGCCTTCACGGCGGCCCTCAGCTCGTCGAGCGAGGAGACCACGGCGAAGTTCGCGCAAGGGATGCCGGCGGCGCGGAGGAACTCCTTCTCGCGGCGGCGGTTCTGGCAGGTCGCCAGGACGGAGGCGGACGGATGGCACGGTGCGGTCTTCGCGATGAACTCGACCGTCGAGGGCGGGATGTTCTCGAACTCAAGCGTGACGCGACCGCAGCCCTGCGCGAAATGCGTGAGCGCCGCGGTGTCGCTCCAGTCGGCGGTCACATGCTCGTCGGCGATCGCCGCGGCGCAGGCCCCAGCGGAGGGATCGAACGTGCGTACCTTGTAGCCGAGGCGGCGGGCGGCGATTGCCGACATGCGGCCGAGCTGGCCGCCGCCGAGGATCCCGAGGGTCCCGCCGGGCATCAAAGGGCGCTCCATGATCAGCGCTGCTTGCCCTGGCGGCCGGGAATCGGGTTATCAAGCACGGCCTTGGTCTGCTTCGCGCGGTAGGCGTCGAGTTTCTTCGCCAATGCGCCGTCGTTCAGGGCGAGGATGGCGCCGGCACCGAGGGCGGCGTTGATGGCGCCGGCACGGCCGATCGCAAAGGTGTGCACCGGGATGCCGGCCGGCATCTGGACGATGGAGAGCAACGAGTCGATGCCGTCGAGCGCCTTGGACTGGACGGGCACGCCCATGACCGGCAGTATCGTCATCGCGGCGGCCATGCCCGGCAGGTGCGCGGCGCCGCCGGCCCCGGCGATGATGACCTTCAACCCGCGCTTCTTCGCGGCCAGGGCGTAGTCCTTGAGCTTGAGCGGGGTGCGGTGCGCGCTCACGACCTCGCTCTCGAAGGGGATCCCCAAGAGCTTGAGGGTGTCCGCGGCATGAATCATCGTCTCCCAATCGGACTGGGAACCCATGATGATGCCGACGACCGGCGCGGTGGTGGAGGTACGGGCCATCCGCCTAGCGTGTCCGTCCCGGTCCGGCTGTGAAGCCCGAATCGAAAAAACCTAGTCGACGTACGGGACGTATTCGGGGACGAGCGCCCGCAGGCCCTGCTTGCAGGCGGCCCGCTCCAGCGGGAGTAGGGCGCGCACGTCCGCCAAGAGGCGGTCGAGCGCGGCGTGGTCGGGGCGGGCGCCCACGAAACGCCGGATACGCGGGTGGGTGGTGGGGCGGTAATGCTCGCCCTCCAGGTGCAGTTCCTCGACGAGTTTTTCGCCGGGGCGGAGCCCGACGATCTTGATCTCGATGTCGACGTCGGGCCGGAAGCCGCTGAGCTCGATGAGCTGACGGGCGAGGTCGACGATCCGGAGGGGTTCGCCCATCTCGAGGACGAGGATGTCCCCGCCCTCCCCTTGGGTGGCGCTCTGCAGGACCAGCCCGACGGCCTCGGGGATGGTCATGAAGTAACGCTTCACGTCCGGGTGCGTCACGGTGACCGGTCCGCCTTCCGCGATCTGCTGGCGGAAGAGCGGGATGACCGAGCCGGAGGAGGCGAGCACGTTGCCGAAGCGGACCGCCACGAAACGCGTGCGGTTGGCCGGGCGGGCCTGTAGCCCCTGGATGACGAGTTCGGAAAGGCGCTTCGAGGCGCCCATCACGTTGGTGGGGTTGACGGCCTTGTCGGAGGAAATCAGGACGAACTGCTCCACCCCGTGCTCGCTCGCGAGCCGCGCGAGGAGCGCGGTGCCGAGCACGTTGTTCTTCAGCGCCTCGCCGGGCTGCGACTCCATCAGCGGCACGTGCTTATGCGCGGCGGCGTGCAGGACGAGCTCGGGGCAGAAACGCGTGAAGACCTCGCGGAGCCGCGCCTCGTCGGTGACGTCGCCCACGAGCGGCGTGATGAGGGCGCCGGCGCCGGCGGCGACCAAGGCCTGCTCGGTCTGGTAAAGGAGGACCTCGCACTGGTCCAGGAGGAGCAGCCGGCCGGGGTTGCGGGCGGCGACCTGCCGGCAGATTTCCTGGCCGATGCTCCCGCCGGCGCCGGTGACGAGGACGGTGCGGCCGGCGATCAGCGTATCGATGGCCGCGTCGTCGAGCTGCGCGGGCTGCCGTCCCAGCAGGTCCTCCACCGAGACGGGCCGCAGGTCGGTCGCGCGGACGCGCCCGCCGGCGAGGTCGGCCATCGACGGGACGACCCGGACGCGCAGGCCCCGGCGGGAGGCGATCGCGCTGATCTCGCGGATCCGTTTGGCGCTGTTGCTCGGGAGCGCCAAGATCACCTCCGTCACGCCGAACTTATCGACGAGCTGCGGGATGGCCTCGGGCGAACCAGCCACCGGAAGTCCGTGGATCGAGAGACCGTGCTTGGCGAGGTCGTCGTCGACGAAGCAGACGGGCTCGAGGCCGTGGCCGCGGCGGCTGCGCAGCTCGGCGACCAGCTGCTCGCCCGAGCGGCCAGCGCCCACGACCACGAGGCGTTCGACGACGCCGGCGGGGGCTTCCTGCCCGGAGAAGCGTTCGCGCAGGGCGCGGATCGAGACGCGGAAACCGACGAACAGGAGGAGGGAGAGGTTGAAGTCGACGAGCGTGACGCCGCGGGGCAGGGAAAAGGGCGCCGTCGCGGCGACCAAACCCGCCACCTCCGGTAAGAGGAGCATGAGCAAGGTCGCGGTCGCCAACGCCCCGGCCATGCGCAGCGCGTCATGCAGGCGGAAGTAATAGAAGACACCCCGGAACTGGCCCGCGAGGCCGAGGAGCAGGAACTTCAGCGGCACAACCCAAAGCAGGGCGGCCGGGCGCTGCGTCTGCAGGAAGGCCTCGACCTTCGCCGGTTCCGCGCCGACCACGTTCGCCCCGGTGAAGCGCAGCTCATAGGCGAACCAGAGCGACCCGGCCGCGAGGGAGCCATAGACGACCAGGAAGAACAGCGCGCGCTGGGTCCAGCTGACGGACGAAGGGGCAGGCGACGGGGTCATCGGGGGAACGCCAGCGTGAGGGTTCGGACCGATTATTCAACGAGGATACGGAACCCCAGGATGCGGCTCTTCTCACGCTTCGGGACGGATTTGGCGGGGAACCCTGGTTCGGCGAGCCAACCCACGCTCCCCCCGACGATCATGGCCTCGTCCGCCTTGGGGTCCGCCGCGGTCCACTCCTCGACATTGCCGAGCAGGTCATGGATGCCGGCGGCGTTCGGCTGGCTCGTCGCGACCGCGTGCGTGTTGAGGCCGTCGCCGTTGCCGAAGGTCCAGGCCTGCCGGGGGGAGGGCGCCCGGGAAACATCGCCCGCGGCGCGAGCCAGCTCCGCGACGGTAGGGAGGCGGACCTTCGTGCCGAGCGCCCAGCCCAGGAGCTGGCAGAATTTCTCCGCTTCCAGATGGGAGACGGAATCGACCGGATGCCCCTCGCGCTGCTGCGCGCTCGGATTGGCGCCCACCAAGGCGGCGTATAGCCCCTGCGAGACCTCGCGGTTGAGCAGGCGTAAGGCCGACGCTCCGGCGAGCGGCGTCAGCTGGCGATCGATCGTCGGCAGGAGGGCGGTCAAGGTCGACTGGCGTTCGACGATGAAGTCGACCTCCTGTCGGAGCGGTTCGTTCGGCGGGAAGATGCCCGGGTAGGCTTCGTTCAGACGTCGCAACTCCGACCCGGCGGCGACCGCCTGACCCAAGGCCTCGACGACCTGGCGGGCCGCGAGCTGCCGCCGCATCGTCGCGACCTGCTGCTCGACCGCGACCACCTGAGGGTGCGCCTGGGCAAGGTGGCCGCGGCGCGTCAATTCACGGTCACGCGCCCGATCGGCCAAGGCGGAGCGCGGATGGCGCGTGAGCAGTTCCTGAAAACGCGCGCCCGCCTGGGCCCAGACCGGGACGGCCTGCTCCCAACGAGCCGACTGCTCCAGCGCGGAAGCTTGGCGGACCAGCTCGTCGACCGCCGCGGAATCGGGGAAGGAACGCGCCGTGTCGCGCAGGACGGTCAATTGGTCTTCGCGGTCGAACTCCGTCGCCCGCACATCGCGGTATTGAGCGAGGAAAGCCCGCTCGACCTCCACGGATTCCTCGAACTTGGCGGCGGCGGCTTCATGGCGACCTTCCGCGACGAGCTTTTTTCCCTCGGTTTCGAGGTCGCGCGTCCGTCGCCAGACGGGTTCGGATTCCAGGCGACGAAGTCGGGTGTCGAGCCGGGCCAAGCGCCCCGGCTCAGCCAGGCCCGAGTAAACCCACTGCTCGGAAATCTCCTTCTCCAAGGCCTGGGCGCGCTTGATCCCTTCGGTCGCCCGGAGCGGGTCGGTCTTGGCCAGCTCGAGGGCGGCGGCCTCGGCACGGTCGGATTCGCCGCGGAGTCGCTCGGCCCTCAGGGTGTGGTAACGGCGCCGGAGGTTATCCAAGCGGCCGTTATCCTTACCGAGCGCGCCGCGGGCCGTGATGTAATCCTCCTGGGCCTGGAGGGCGGACGCCAGCAATTGGATGTCGGCTTCGGTCAACTGGTCGCGCGCCAGCCGGACCTCCTCGAAGGCCGCCTCCTGCTTGACGGACAGAAGCCGCAGTTGCTCCACCTCCTCGGGGGTCAGGTTCGCCCGCAAAGCCCCCCCTCCGGTCAGCCGCTTGGACTGGCTGACGAGGTAGAGGCCGCCCACGGCGAGGACCAGGGCGCCGCCGATCGCCAAGGGCAAACGTAAGCGCCGCCATACGCCCCTCCCCTGCTCACCCCACAGGACGGTCCGGGCGGGGATATAATCAGGAGGGGGCTGGTGCGGTCCGTTGGACATGGGAGGCCGCGAACTTTGTCGCTGGCAGTTTGTAGGCTTTAATTGTTACCTACGCTGGTTCATCAAAGGAACCGCTTCAACCTTGGAAATACCTCCCTTCCAGCGCATCGCCGTCGTCGGCGCCGGCCTCATCGGCGGTTCCGTCCTGCTGGCCGGAGCCCGTCGCGGCCTAGCCGCCGAGTTCAGCTGCTGGTCTCGCTCGGAGGCTTCGCGCCGCCTGTTGGCCGACCTGCGGGTCGCCACGGTGCATGCGCGGGTCGAGGATTGCGTCCGCGGGGCCGACCTGGTCGTGGTCGCCACCCCGGTCGACCGTATCGAGGAGACATTCGCCGCAATCGGGCCGGCCCTCGCGCCCGGGACGCTCGTCACCGACGCCGGCAGCGTCAAGGTGGCCATCCTGCGTGCCGCCGTCCGGCTCCCCGCGTCCGTCACCTTCGTGGGCGCCCACCCCATGGCGGGCTCCGAGAAGGCCGGGGCCGCGCACGCCTCGGCGGAGCTCTACGCCGGGCGGGCCTGCTTCATCACGCCTACGGGCGCCGCGCCGCGCGCCGCGGTCGACCGCGTCACAGCCTTCTGGCAGGGCTTGGGTTGCCGGACTTGCGAATGCACCGCCGAACACCACGATGAAATCGTGGCGGCGATCAGCCATGTGCCGCACGCCGCCGCTTCCGCCCTCATGCTGGCGGTGAGCGACCAGCCAGGCTTCCGCGTGGACGCGGCCGGGTCGGGCCTGCGCGACGCCACCCGGATCGCCGCCGGCGAAGAGAACCTCTGGCTGGGCATCCTGCTCGCCAACGCCCCTCACGTCGTCGCCGGCCTACGGTCGCTGGAGACGCGCGTCGCCGAACTCCGCGGTGCGATCGAACGCGGCGACGCCGACGCGGTGAACCGCCTGCTGGCGGAAGCTCGCGTCGCCCGCCAATCGCTGGACCGTCCCGCATGACCCCGACCTTGACCATCCGGCCCTTCCGGACGCCAGCGCGCGGCGTGGCCCGCGTCCCGGGTTCGAAGAGCCTCACGAACCGCGCCCTCATCTTCGCCGCGCTCGCCGATGGCG